>NZ_JXIS01000024.1:0-115613 GCF_000836715.1 Bacillus sp. L_1B0_5
TCCGGTTTCACTTCTGGTTCCTTCGGCTCTTTCGGATCCTCCGGTTTCACTTCTGGTTCCTTCGGGTCTTTCGGATCCTCCGGTTTCACTTCTGGTTCCTTCGGCTCTTTCGGTATCTTAAAATCTTCTTTTGTTTTCGGTAAAATTGTAACTGTAGGCTCAAGTGGTGGATTTATTCTATCGTCCACTACTGCTTTATTTGTTATCCCTTTACTTGGTGCTGCTTTTACCTTCGCTTTAAAAATAATACTACGTTCTTTCGTATCTGTAATTTCTAGATACTTCGCTATTACTTTTCCAAACTCCATTTTTAACTCTACTGGATTTGGCTCAGCCCCTTCAAATCTAATGCTATCTTGCACGTACTCTAAACCGGCTGGAATTTCATCTTCTACCTTTACCTCAGCTAATTTTCCGTTTTCTACTGTATTTTCAAAGCTAATTCGGTATTCGATTTCTTCTCCTAGCTTCGGTTCTTTATTACTTACTGTCTTCGTTGCTTTTAACTTACCAGCTTTATATTCTGGCTTTATTGTCGCTGTCGGTTCCATAACTGGATGATTTGGGTCATCTACGTGAATAATCGCTTTATTTGTTATTTCCTCTCCAACTTTTACTGATTCTTTTACCCTTACTTTAAAGATGATACTTCTTTCTTTCGTATCCGTAATTTCTGGATACTTCACTGTTACTTTTCCATTCTCAACTTTAAGTTCTGTTGGTACAGGCTTATCACCTACGGCCTTCAGACTATCTTTCACATACTCTAAACCAGACGGAATTTCATCTTCAATCTTTACATCAACTAACTTTCCGCCATCTACTGTGCCGTTAAAAGTAATTCGATATTCGATTTCTTCCCCTAGCTTTGGTTCATGATTACTTACTTCTTTCCTTGCCTCTAGTTTCCCATCTTTATATTGCGGTGTAATTGGTATAAGTGACTCAACTGGTGGATTTGTCGGATTATTATCATCCACAACCGCCTTGTTTATAATTTCTTTTCCTACTTGTACCGTTTCTTGTACTTTCGCTTTAAAGATGATACTTCTTTTTTTCGTATCCGTAATTTCTGGATACTTTGCTGTTACTTTTCCATTCTCAACTTTAAGTTCTACTGGATTTGGTTCCGGCCCATCAGACTTTATACTATCCTGTACGTATTCTAAACCGGCTGGAATTTCATCTTCTACCTTTACCTCAGCTAATTTTCCGTTTTCTACCGTATTTTCAAAACTAATTCGATATTCTACTTCTTCTCCTAACTTCGGTTCATGGTTGCTTACTGTTTTTTCTGCTTGTAATGCACCAGCTTTATATTGAGGCTGTATAGCGACATTCGGTTTCTCTGGTGGATTTATAGTATCTTCCACAACCGCCGTATTCACAATCGCTTCGCCAATTTTAGCTTTTTCTTTCACTTTTACTTTAAAGACGATGCTTCTTTCTTTCATATCCGTAATTTCTGGATATTCTGCGAGTACTGTGCCGTTTTTCACTTTTACATGCAACGGTTTTGGATTATCCCCCTCAGCTCTTTCGCTACCTTCTACAAACTCTAAACTGTTTGGTAATTCATCCTTAATTTTCACCTTCGCTACTTTTCCATGCTCTACTACGTTACGGAACGTAATTCGATACTCTACTTCTTCTCCTAATTTTGGAGCTGGGTTATTTACTGTTTTCTCCGCTTTTATTTTTCCATTCTTATACTCCGGTGTAATAATCGCTTCTGGTTTTTGCGGAGGATTCTTTGGATTATCATCATCCACAATTGCCGTATTCACGATTTTCTTACCGACTTTTACTGCTTCCGTTACTTTTACCTTAAAGCGAATACTACGCTCAGTTGTATCAGTAATATTTTCATACTTCGCTGTGATTTTTCCAGCCTCTTCTTTTAGCTCTACTGGATTCGGTTCATTACCTTCTGCTTTTAAACTGTCCTTTACATACTCTAATCCATTTGGTAGTTGATCCTCGATTTTCATCTCGGCTAACTTTCCGTTTTCTACCGTATTTTTAAAACTAATTCGGTACTCTACTTCTTCTCCTAGCTTTGGATCTTTTTTGCTTACCTTTTTATTAGCTTTAAATTTACCAGCTTTATGCTGCGGTGTAATATCTACTTCCGGTCGCTCTGGTGGATTTTTTGTATCATCAACAATTGCTTTATTTACAATTGCTTTGTCCACTTCAACAGAATCTTTCACCTTCACTTTAAAGATAATACTTCTTTCTTTCATGTCAGTGATATTTTCATACTTCGCACTAACCTTACCAGCTTCTTCTTTCAACTCTACTGGGGCTGGCTTATCACCTTCTGCTTTTAGACTATCTTTCACATACTCTAATCCAGACGGAATTTCATCCTCAATTTTCACCTCTGCCAGCTGTCCATCTTTCACCGTATTATTAAATGAAATTCGGTATTCGATTTCTTCCCCTAGCTTCGGTTTATGATTATTCACCTTTTTATGAGCAGCAATTTTACCGTCTTTATATTGCGGTGTAATTTTCGCTGTCGGTTCAGTTATAGGGTGGTTCGGATCATCAACATGGATAATTGCCTTATTTGTAATGTCCTTCCCTATTGCAACTGAATCTTTCACCTTCACTTTAAAAACGATACTTCTTTCTTTCGTATCCATAATCTCTGAATACTTTGCCATTACCTTACCATTTTCTACTTTCAACTCCACTGGTTTTGGCTCTTCACCTTCAGCCTTTTCGCTTCCTTCTACAAACTCTAATCCAGCTGGAATTTCATCTTCTATTTTTACCTCTGCTAGTTTTCCATCTTTCACCGTATTATTAAAAATAATTCGATATTCGATTTCCTCACCTAACTTCGGTTCATGATTACTTACTTCTTTTCTCGCCTCAATTTTTCCATCTTTATATTGTGGTGTAATCGGTACATAAGGTTCTTCTGGCAAATTCTTTGTATCATCTACAATTGCCTTATTTACGATTTCTTCGCCCACTTTTACGATTTCTTTTACCTTCGCTTTAAAGACAATGCTTCTTTCCTCTGTATCTGTAATTTCTAGATACTTTGCCATTACCTTATTATTTTTCACCTGTAGCTCTACTGGTTTCGGTTTAGAACCTTCTGCTGTGATGCTGCCTTCTACATACTCTAAACCATTTGGTAATGCATCCTGTATATTTACCTCTGCTAGTTTTCCGTTTTCTATCGTGTTTTTAAAACTAATTCGATATTCTACTTCTTCTCCTAGTTTCGGTTTATGATTATTGGCCACTTTCTGCGCAGCAATTTTACCATCTTTATATTGCGGAGTAATTTCCACGTGAGGCTCTTCTGGCTCATTTTTTGTAGCTACTACGATTGCTTTATTAACAATCTCCTTGCCTATTTCTGCTTCTTCTTTTACTTTCACTTTAAAGATAATACTTCTTTCTTTTGTATCCGCAATTTCTAGATACTTTGCCATTACCTTGCCGTTTTCAAATTTCAATTCTACCGGACTAGGCTTAAATCCTTCTGCTTGTAAACTGTTCTCTACATACTCTAATCCAGCTGGAATTTCATCTTCTACTTTAACCTCTACTAGTTTTCCGTTTTCTACCGTGTTTTTAAAACTAATTCGGTATTCTACTTCTTCTCCTAATTTCGGTTTTTTATTGTTTACAAATTTCTCTGCTTTAAGCTTACCGTCTTTATATTCTGGCGTAATTGTTACTTCTGAAGTTGTTGGATCTTTTGTATCATCAACAACTACTTTATTGACAATGCCTTCACCAACTTTTACTTCTTCTTTTACTTTCGCTTTAAAGACGATACTTCTTTCTTCTGTATCCATAATTTCTGGATATTTGGCGATTACTTTTCCATCTTTCACTTTCAGTTCTACCGGATTCGGCTTAGAACCTTCCGCTCGTAAACTATCTTTCACATACTCTAATCCATTTGGTAAATCGTCTTCTATTTTTACCTCTGCTAGCTTTCCGTTTTCTACCGTGTTTTTAAAACTAATTCGGTATTCTACTTCTTCTCCTAACTTCGGCGTTTCATTATTTACCGTTTTCTTCGCTTCTACTTTTCCATCTTTATGCTGCGGAGTAATTTCTGCCGTCGGTGTTTCTGGTTCATTTTTCGTATCATCAATAATTGCTTTATTGACGATTTTTTTACCGACTTTCACTTCATCTTTTACTTTCACTTTAAAAGTGATACTTCTTTCTTCTGTATCCGTAATCTCTGGATACTTCGCCATTACCTTACCATTTTCCACTTTCAATTCTACTGGATCCGGCTTAGATCCTTCTGCTTTCACACTGTTTTCTACATACTCTAAACCTTCTGGTAAAGTATCTTCTATTTTCACCTCTGCTAGTTTTCCGTCTTCTACCGTGTTTTTAAAACTAATTCGGTATTCTACTTCTTCACCTAACTTCGGCGTTTCATTATTTACCGTTTTCTTCGCTTTCACTTTTCCGTCTTTATGTTGCGGAATAATTTCTGCTATCGGTGTTTCTGGCGGATGTTTCGTATCGCTCACAATCGCTTCATTAACAATCGAATCGCTCACTTTACCTTTTACTTTCACTTTAAAGGTAATACTTCTCTCTTTCGTATCTGTAATCTCAGGATACTTTGCCATTACCTTACCGTTTTCAAATTTCAATTCCACTGGATCTGGCTTAGAACCTTCTGCTTTTACACTATCTTTCACATACTCTAATCCATTTGGTAAATCATCTTCTATTATTACCTCTGTTAGCTTTCCATGTTCTACCGTATTTTTAAAGCTGATTCGGTATTCCACTTCTTCTCCTAACTTAGGCGTTTCATTATTTACCATCTTTTTCGCTTCAAGTTTTCCAGCTTTATACTGAGGAATAATTTCCGCTGTCGGATTAACTGGCTTATTTTGCGAATCATCAATAGTTGCTTTATTAATGATTTTTTTACCGACTTTTACTTCTTCTTTTACTTTCACTTTAAAAACGATACTTCTTTCTTCTGTATCCGTAATCTCTGGATATTTTGCCATTACCTTACCGTTTTCAAATTTCAGCTCTACTGAATCTGTTCCAGTACCTTCTGCTTTCAAACTATTTTCTACATACTCTAAACCTTCTGGTAAAGTATCCTCTATTGTCACATCTGTTAGCTTTCCGTTCTTTACCGTATTTTTCATACTAATTCGGTATTCTACTTCTTCTCCTAACTTCGGTGTTTCATTATTTACGATTTTCTTCGCTTTAATTTTTCCATCTTTATGTAATGGTGTAATTTTCGCTTCTGGTTCTTTCGGATGTTTCATATCATCAACAATTGCCTTATTGATGATTTCCTTACCCACTTCCGCTTCTTCCTTCACCTTTACCTTAAAGACAATACTTCTTTCTTTCATATCCGTAATATTTTCGTATTCAGCAATAACTTTTCCATCTTTCACACTTAACTTTAATGGAGCTGGTTTATCACCTTCAGCCTTTTCACTGCCTTTTACATACTCTAAACCGTTAGGAATTGTATCCTCTATCGTTACCTTTTCTAGTTTTCCGTTTTCTACCGTATTCTTAAAGCTAATTCGGTATTCTACTTCTTCTCCTAGTTTTGGTGATGGATTATCTACTGTCTTCGTCGAATCAATTATTCCATCCTTATATTGCGGAGTAATTCTTTCTTCCGGCTCAATCGGTGGGTTTTTCGTATCATCAACAATTGCTTTATTGACAATCTCTTTATCTACTTTTGCTTCTTCCTTCACCTTTACTTTAAAGACGATACTTCTTTCTTTCATATCCATAATATCGATATACTTAGCTTTGACTATCCCATTTTCAACAGCTAATTCTACTGGTCCAGGTGCTTCTCCTTCAGCCTTGATGCTATTTTCTACATATTCAAGACCTTTTGGAATTGTATCTTCCACTCGCACCTCTTCTAGTTTTCCGTTCTCAACCGTATTATGAAAACTAATGCGGTACTCGATTTCCTCACCTAGCTTTGGTTTCTTATTATTAACTACCTTTGTAGCAGCAATTTCACCTTTTTTACTTTGTGGTGTAATAACAACCTTTGATTCAACAGGCTCATTTTTCGGATCTTTTGCAATTGCTTTATTTACAATTGCCTCCCCTACTTTTGCCGAATCTTTTACTTTCACTTTAAAAACAATACTTCTTTTTTCTGTATCCATAATTTCTGGATACTTTGCCATTACTTTTCCGTCTTCCACTTTTAGTTCTACTGGCTCTGGTTTTATGCCTTCAGCTTTCAAACTATCTTTCACGTATTCAACACCTTTAGGTAATGTATCTTCTACTAGCACCTTTTCTAGTTTTCCATTTTCTACCGTATTATAAAATGTAATTCGGTATTCCACTTCTTCTCCTAGTTTTGGTGTTTGATTCGTTACGCTTTTTTCTACATCCACTTTACCGTATTTATAATCCGGCGTAATCTTTTCTTCTGGATGCTCAGATTGTCCATTTGGCTCACTCACAACCGCTTTATTAACAATCGTTTCTCCCGCTTTTGCCTCTTCTTTTACTTTCACTTTAAAGGCAATGCTTCGCTCTTTTGTATCCGTAATCTCTGGATATTTTGCTATTACCTTACCATTTTCTACTTTTAACTCTACTGGATTTGGTTCAGCACCTTCAGCTCGCTCACTACCTTGAACAAATTCTAAGTTAGCTGGAATTTCATCTTCTATTGTAACTGCATCTAGTTTTCCGTTTTCCACCGTATTTTTGAAGCTAATTTGATATTCAACTTCTTCTCCTAGCTTCGGCTTCTTATTTGTTGCTTTTTTCTTTGCAGCAATTTTACCGGCCTTATGCTGTGGTGTAATCTTCTCTTCTAGATCCTTTGGTGGATTTGTTTTATCACTAACGGTTGCTTTGTTAACAATTTCTTCACCAATTTTTGCAGTTTCTTTTACTTTTGTTTTAAAGACGATACTTCTTTCTTCCATATCCATAATTTCTGGATACTTTGCAATTACTTTGCCATTTTCAAACTTTAGCTCTACTGGCTCTGGTTTTATACCTTCGGCTTTCAAGCTATCTTTCACGTATTCAAGACTACTTGGTAATTCGTCTTCAATTGTCAATACATCTAGACGTCCATCTTTTGTCTTATTTTTAAATGTAATACGATACTCTACCTCGTCACCTAGCTTCGGTGTTTTATTAGAAGCTATTTTTCTCGCCTCTATTTCTCCCGGAACTTCTTTTGGCAGCGTAACCGTAACATTTGCATCATCTGCAGTTTCATAATTTACCTCGGTACTATCTTTTCCCTTTACAGCAACGATATTTTTTATTGTTGTATCTGATTGTACAGAAGCTTTCACTTTTACTTTAAATGTAATAATGGCACTTTCACCAGGCTTTAAAACACCACCGTCTTTAGCATCTGCCCCTTCACCAATACGGAAATCAATTTGATTATTTACAAACTCTGCTTCATCGTCGCTTGCATTATCTGTTTTATTTCCTTTATTACTTCCAGAAACATATTGAATAGACCCCGGAACATACTCTAAACGATCATCTAATTTATCAAAACCTTTTACATTAGATACAGGTGCTTGGTTATTTTTCGTATCATTTTTCACTTCAATTTGATACGTAAACTCTTCACCGGCTTTAATTTCCTTAACTTCTTTACCAGCACTATCTAATGCCTTTTTATCAACTTGTAAGTTTGGAGCATTATGTTCTGTTACGAATGTAGCATTGTTTAATACGTAAATATCACCAGTACCACCATTTGCTCTAAAACGCATTTTTGCTTCTTTTAAATCATTTTTTACTTGAGTAGGTCCTTCAAGATGATACGTATGAATGTCAGTACTGAATGAATTTGTCCAATCCGGGTTATATCCTGGATATTTTTTTGTAACAAACTCGTTAGTACCGTCTACTTGTACTTCTGTCATAGACGAATCATTCGCATCATTATCTTTACCGTTAATATTTTTTATCTTTATATATCCAGCACCAAAATCATATTCTCCATAATCATATGCATATCCATCTTTCTCAGCTGGATCACCTTGCGATGAAAAATAACTAAATTTCGCCTTAAAAGCACCTTCTTTTGGTGTGTTTATTTTATTAACACTAATATCTGTCCAAGCTGTGCTTTTTTGAGAGACTAGCCCTTCCCAAATCTTCATGTCTTTTACTGTTTCTTTATAGTTTTCATAAACTAATATAAGATTCCAGTTACCCCAGTAATAGCCGCCACCTGCTACATCTTTAATTTGTGGCACATTCGCAACTGTCAACGTTTGAGAAATGCCTTGCTGTGCAATTACATTTGTTACATCTGCATACGCAACATAACCAGCACCACTACCTGAGTAATTAGAAATATAAGGTAGGTAATCCGCTTTTCGTATGCTATCAGCACTTACCTCTGCATATTCTTTATTTCCCATTTTCATTTTGACTGGTTGTCGTACATCATTATCACTAACTCTTTGATTAACATTTGTACTAGTTACAGTTCCCATTGCAGCTGTCCAAAACAAATACGCCTTTTTCACTTTACTTCCGGCAGGGATGTTAGGAAATGCACCTGTTGACGAATTAAAAGTACTATCATCGTTATCAACGTTCACAGTCATTTTATTCGTTTTATAACCCATACTTTGTCTTCCATAATGATCCGTAGTCAAACCAAGCGTCACATTACCAGTTTGTACTAAATTACCGGCAGTAATAATAGAATACAGTGGGTCTCCAAATCCTTGTTTATCTCCTGTTTGGATTTGAACCTTCGAAGCATTTTCTGATGCAGCTTGTACTTCTGCATCACTCTGCTTTACTGCTAAAGGTGATTGCTTTTTCTCTTCTTTTAGTTGCTCCTCAGCTTCAGGTTGTTGTACCTTCTCTATTTCTGTTTTTTGTGTAGGTTTATTTTTATCTTCTACAGATACTTTTAATTTTCCATCTACTTCTTTAGTTTTTGAATCAGTTGTTGATCCGATAGCTTTCTTACTACTGTCAACCTCATCATCTGTATTAGCTTCCAACTTATCTTCAGAAGGAAGCCCTTCAACATCTACAGACATGCTCCCTATTTGTAGTTGATCCTTTTGCACACTAATTTTTTGCTTATACTCTTTATTAAAATGTTGTGCACGACGAGCTTTTATTAACACAGTCATTTTTTCATGTGATTTTAAATCTTGAATTTTAAGATTAGAAGAAAGAATCTTTCCTCCCTTATCTTTTTCCTCTACATAGAAATCCGCTACCTTATTTTCAGGTAACTTCTCTCCGTTTACTTTCACAGATTGCGAAGGGAACGTGATTTCATTCTCATTATTTTGTTTAATTACCAATTCTTGAATTGGTATATCTCCCGTATTTTCAATCGTATATTGAAATACGTGCTCCCTCTCCGCTACTTCTCCCTTATATATTTCAGCATTTACTTGCTCTGCCTTAATTTTCACATCATTTCCTTGTAACTCATCCCAGCTTTTTTTATTTATCTCTGTAGCAAAAGCACTGGGTGAAGGCAATATGATGGATAGGAGAAGTGTGATCATCGTTACGACATTAAAACACTTCAATACTTGCTTCATATTTTCTACCTTTCTCCTTTCTATATACTTGCTATCCGTCTACTTAATTTCAGTAACCCTTTCATTTAGTAGCCGGAGGCATAGCAATATATATCCACTCGCAACAATCCGCCCTACGAAAATGTATCGTTGAAATCCCAATTTCAACAATATAAATCTCATAGAATATTACTATTTCAATTTATCAAAAATAATATATATATCGGACACTTATACAAACCTTTACCATTTTTTAATATAGTAAAAACGCTCTACTGTATAGGTTTATATAACAGTTAAAGGATACATAAAAATCTTAACATACTCCCTAACCTATTCATACATACAATAGAATTTTTACCATTTTTTAGTTATTTCAGTTTGTTGTTTATGATTAAAATTTTCAAAAAACAATAACCGTTACATGTAAAAATATGTTACATTATAAAGGAACGTACGTTCTTATTTTGGAGGAGGAATTGTTAATGATAAACGAACCCATTATCGTAAAAAAAGAAGCTTTCCAAGCAATCGGCGTTTCGATTAAGACGACTAATGAAAAAGAGGCATCTACTCAAGGAAACATTCCCGAGCTTTGGAACCGATACTTTCAAGAACAAATGATGCATCACATCCCAAATCAACAAACGAAAGAAACATTCGCTTTCTACTCAAACTACGAATCAGATGAAACCGGTACATATACATTTACAATCGGTATGCCCGTTTCTTCATTAGAAGACGTTCCTGAAAATATGACAACTTTAACAATACCTGCCGCTACGTATGCGGTATTTACAACGAGAAAGGGACCAGTTGCTGAAGTCGTTTGCGAAGCTTGGGAATATATTTGGCAATGGTCGAAAGAAAATAAACGTGCCTTCACAACAGACTTTGAACTTTACGCCGAAAGAGCATTAGACCCAAATCATGCACAATTGGATATTTATATTGCGTTAGCCTAAAAAAAGATGCCCATTCGGCATCTTTTTTTGTCGTTAAATAGCTACTGGGCAAATCCATTATTATTGTCTACAATGAGAAAGTGCAGTATAGAAATATTAGAAACTGTATAAAGTGAAACTATACTCAGCGGAGGGCATCTCCCATTGAGTATTAGCCCTCACCAATCGGGCGTTTACTGGTTTTTCAGTTTAAATTTGTCACATAGAAAGGAAGCAATATGGAGGAACTACAACAAAATAAAACTGCTTTAGAAGGAAGCGGAAAACCGTTATTAAAAAATACGAATTTCCTTTTTCTTTGGGCAGCTACTCTTTTTTCAAGCTTTGCTTTAGCCTTTTTTACTTTTTCACAAACGTGGTACATAGCAAAAACATTAAACCTTGAAGCTTCACTCGGTGTTGTTTTCGTAGCTCTTAGTGTTCCAAGGCTTATTTTTATGATTATCGGCGGCGCTGTAGCTGATAAATTCCCGAAAAAAAACATTATGTTTTACTCCAATATTATTCGAGCGATTCTTGTCGCAACCATTCTCACATGGTTTATCGTTGGTGATGTAACACTATATACATTTGCTTTATTCGCTTTATTCTTTGGACTTGCTGATGCTTTTTTCTGGTCAGCTGACGGATCAATCTTACCTGAACTTGTAGAAAAAAGCCGTTTAACACAAGCAAACTCACTTACACAAATGACGAACCAAGCATCGGTCATCTTAGGCCCTGTACTTGGTGGAATTCTGATCAAATTTACAAACTACGAGACAATATTTTCCATTACAATTTTATTACTGATTGTCGCAGCCATACTCGTTCAAAAAATACAATTTACGATGCCAGAACTAAAAGATACAGATAAAGGTATGTTCACTTCTATTAAAGAAGGAATCTTATATGTAAAGGAATCGCCATTCCTTTCAACTTTCCTTCTTTGTAGCGCCTTTTTAAATTTATTTTTAATTGGTCCGATGCAGGTCGGTTTCCCGCTTTTCGTTAAAAATGTTCTGCACGGTGACTCGCTCCATTTCAGTTACTTAGAAGCATCTGTAGGCGGCGGAATGGCAATAGGCGCTGTCATTGTCGGTTTAAAAAATATTAATCGTAGACGCGGACTATTTTGCATTATCATGATGCTACTGTCTGGTGTATTCTTCTTATCCATCAACTTTAGCACCGTACTTTGGCAAGCATTATTAGCCGGCATGTTTTATGGTATTACAATTGCAATGGCTATCGTTCCGCTTATGGCGATGATTCAATCGACAGTAAAAGAGGAAATGATGGGACGCGTAATGAGTTTACTTATGTTATCATCAATGGGCTTTATCCCGCTCTCTTATGCATTCACATCACTCGCACTTGCAATGGGAATTCCAATCGTAACCGTTATGAAAAGCGGTGCAATTGCTGTTATCGTCTTCGTACTATTTGTAGCGATTCGTGTTCCAGTTGTAAGAAAGTTCGACTAGCTACTTGGAGTCATGTATTATACGCATGGCTCTTTTTTAAATGGATCAAATAACACTATCCCCTTACTTCTTCTCACAGCTGCTCCCCATTCTAACCCCACCTCTAAAAATAAATCTCGCACTGTACTATATAAAAGTGCCTTCACATTTTTACGGATTTCCCCGTATTTATAAGCTCTCACGACACTCTTCACTCGCCAAATGAAATTTCCATACACTTCTTCATCAGCTAATATTTGCTCTAGTAAAACACCTTGCTCTAGCAATCCGCTCTTTTTATATGCAAGTTCCACCTTACTCCAAAATATATTAATTTTCTTCGGATTACTCGTCATCGATACCAGTGCGTATATAAAAGGCTTCGGTATATCATGACGGCAATACGTCTCATCAAGCTCGTACGTTATTTTTCTTTTCTCTTTTATTTGTGGAATGTTTTTAGAAAGAATTGTTTCCCCCTCACTTTTTTGCTCCTTTCCGCTACAACCAGCTGCATAATCCTCACTTTCACATGCGGACATTTTCATACGGTCATCCATGCGGTCAATTGCAGACGCAAGAAATACATATAAGTTCGCACTATACCCACCGCGCTTATGTCTTTCTTTTGTTGCAACACGCTTTATAATTCCTAGTTCCTCTAACTTTGCAATTGAACGGCGTACTGTACGAATACTCTTTCCAACATTCTTCGCAATCGTCTCCATTAACGGACAGGCGACTCCTACTGTTTTTTGTTTCTCATTCACCGCATACTTTCCTAAAAAATGAATAATGATAGAATCAGTTTTATTCAATTGAAATCGATAGCACTTCAAAACTTGTTTTTGATATGTATTAAACTCTTCTTTACTTCGAAATTCACTGTATGGTTTCATTAAATTATATAAGCTTCCCATTTATATCACCTCATTTATAAGTAAGAGGCAGGAAGCGAAATTGGCGTGATAATTAATATTTTTTTAATGGAGATGAAAATATGATCGTAATTAGCGCTTGTTTAGGTGGTATTGCTTGCCGTTATGATGGGAATGACAATCTCGTTTCAAAAATAGAGGAGCTTCTGCAACAAGAAGATACAGTCCTCATTTGTCCTGAAGTATTAGGGGGACTACCAACGCCTCGTCCCTCAGCTGAAATTATTGGTGGGAATGGCGACGACGTTTTGGACGGAAAAGCGAAAGTGATGACAAGAAATGGTGAAGATGTCACAGAAGCTTTTGTAAATGGTGCTTATAAAGCATTAGAACAAATTAAAGATTTACAACCAGAATATATTATTTTAAAGGAACGCAGCCCATCTTGTGGCAGTTCTACGATTTACACTGGAGAATTTAACGGCAATAAGCAAGTTGGTTACGGAGTAACTACTGCTTTATTTAAAAGACACGGATTTAAAGTCATTTCAGAAGAAGAATTTGAAAACAAAAAAAGGAATTGACCCTGTTCGTCAATTCCTTTTTACCTGTCTTATTTCACACTTAATTTTTCTTTCACTTTCGCTGGAAGCTCGTCTTTCTTCACTTCTTCCCAAGCTGATACACCTTTTTTATCTGAATGATATACACGTAGAAATGCTTCTTTACGAAGATTTTTTTGTGCATTAAATTCTAATTCTTTCTCTTTACCGTCTTTATCAAATCCAGTTAGTTTATATTGATAATCTTTATATGGTTCACCATTACTAGACTTACCATTATACTCTTTTCCATCTACTGTAATTTGAACGTAATACTCATCTTTACCCATACGGTTTAAATCACAACCAACTAACAAGCTTGCGAATACAACTAAAATACTAAACAGTGCAATGTACCTTTTCATTTCCTTCACCTCATATGTTTTTTCTTATATTCTTATCTTAAAGCCCAGAGCTTAAAGAAGAAATTCAAAAACATGACATGAACATTACACTTTTGTAAGATAATAATTATTTCTTCACTTTAGAAATTGTCATTCCATCACCAATTGGAACGAGTACAGATTCTAAATGCGGGTCGTTTGCTATCATTTCATTAAACTTCTTCATAACTTCTGTATAACGTTTTTGTTTCACACTCTCATCAGCTACACTACCGCCAATAACGTCTTTCACGCCAGTTTCGCCACTTATCACGTAATTTCCTTATACCGTTTATTACGCCTTCTATTATGCCTTCAATTATAATCTCTATTACAAGATATCTTACTAAACTAATAATAGGTTTAATTACGTATCTCCCTATGAATTCAAAAATATCCTCCATCATATTTTCCTCCTTCTTTCAAAAGAAAGCTGCTACTACTCCGCGTCCTTTTACGTCCAGTTACAACTGCTGCCCTACTGCGGTATATACCAACAAGAATAATACGACAACATCCACAATAACGCTATTGAATTTGGAAGAGACTTCGGTAAATACTATAGTTAACATGGCTAATAAAATTATTTTTCCATCTATATTCGGGTATGCTCCCAAAAACTTTATAAAATCAACGACAACTTTACTACAACTCTTCCCATAACTAATTTATTATCGTGGTAAACCATCTTCCACTACATCCGTAACAGTTCCATTCGGTTCAAAGATTACACGTAATGATCCTTCTCCACCATAACCAGTATAATCATATACTGAATAAGATTTATATTTCTCAATCACATGTGGCTGTCCAATTGCAGCTTTTACCTGATTCGCGGGCATACCTTTTTTTATTTTCAAATAGTGATTGTAACTTACTGCTGCCGAATTGTTATTTACATCTTTATACCACGGTACACGATCGTTTTTTTCTTCATATTCCTTTACAGGCTCTTCAATACGTTTCGTAGATACCCGATTCTCTTTATCTTTATCTGTATCCTTTATAGCAGTACGTTCAATATTCACAACGTAACCATATGTATTTAATTCAACTATAATTTCATATGTACCATCCGTATCTTTTTCAGTATAAAATACGCGTTTTTCATTGTTATTATAATGTTTTACGTTCTCACCACCGTAGTCAATCGTATTAAGAATATCCGTATACGTCATACCTTCCTCAATCTTTTGAGATTCATCATGAGAAATATAACGCTTCTGTGATGATGAAGCGTCCTCATTTTTAATACTTTCACGTTTACTCGTAGTCATAGGTGTTTTCTTCTGATCTTTTAATACGTCACCTTCCGCCTTCACTGGTTGCTTTGCTCCTACTTTTGTTAATACGTCTGTATCGCTAGAACAAGCTCCCAAAATCGATACTGTAGTCAACGCCATCCCTACTATAAGTACTCTCTTAAATGACTTCACTCTAATCCCCCCGGTATTTTTTAATATCTAGTAATCAACGTATTTTAATTAATACGGAACTATTCAGTTCTATACAAATTGCTATAGCCTTCTCCCTCATGCACCTTTTTTATATAAAATGAAACTTTAATCAGTGGGGCTCTTACTGCCCGTTAATGCGGGATAAATCTACCTAGCAGTAATAACCGATGCAGCTACAGCTAGTCCGAACATAATCCCCAATCATCTTCGTTACAAATATTAATATTAAATATAACTAATAAATAGTATGATTCTGCTATTTATTTACATTTCTGTTGCATAATCTTGTCTTAAACGAACAATATGAAAGTCGAATTCACAACATTTATCATACATTCTATATATAATAACATTCAAATAAAATTCTAAAGTAACTTTGCACTCTTCTGGCTTACCAGCATTCGTCGCTGTACGGAAAGATGATCCAAATCTGCATGATGCGATTGCGTTTAGATAATCAATCGTGAATTATGCGTTCAATTTAAAGCAGGTTAAAAAATAATAACTCCTTATTCAATTAACATATGCATTAGTTTAACAACCTAATGCTGCTGTACCAACTGATAGTTTAGTTTTTAATATGTGAAAAGGGATTTCTAAATGATGAATTGAATATATATTTATTGTTTACTCGTTTTTAAGAGGTTCCTTTATGGGAGATAAGCTTTACTATATTCCTGTACTTCGCACAGTTCTATAATAACTAATAGTGATGCTATGACAAGATTTTCTATTAGTGAGATAAAGTATTTTTCAATTCATTTATTATAAATTGCAACTCTCGTCCTCAAGAATTATTTCTTTTGGGTGAAAGTTTTTTTATTATATAAGTTTCATTCTGTCCTAATTTAAAGGTTTCGAGAGGAGAAATGATATGAACCCTATTTTATTAGATGTTCCGTTACAAATAGAAACAGATAGACTCATTCTTCGAGCACCACTTCAAGCAGGTGAAGGGAATGTAGTACACGAAGCTATTAAAGATTCAATTAGTGAATTAAAGCAGTGGTTGTCTTTATTCCAGTCCATTCCTACTGTTGAAGAAACGGAAATTCTCCTGAGAAATGCGCATATAGATTTTTTGAAAAGAGAAAGCTTTCGCTATCTTATCTACCATAAGGAGACGAAGGATTTTATTGGAACCGCTAGCCTTCACGGAATTGATTGGAAGGTTTCTAAATGTGAAATTGGATACTGGATTAGCACGCAATTTAGTGGCAATGGATATATGACAGAAGTAGTAAATGCGTTAATAAACCTTGGATTTCAGTTATTCAAATTTAGAAGGATTGAAATACGATGTGAACGTAATAACACGAAAAGTCGTGCGATTCCTGAAAAACTAGACTTTGAACTTGAAGGGATATTACGTAATGAAGATTTTTCAGCTGACGGCAAACAACTAACTGATACTTGCATCTATGCAAAGATAAAGTGAAACTTTAATTAGCCCGTACTAATCGCACTTTTACGACAAAAAAAAGACCTTTTTAACGATTTCATCCATCGTTAAAAAGGCCTTTTTCTATTTCGGCTAAAACCTTAGCACTCTTCTGGCTTACCAGCATTCGTCGCTGTACGGAAAGATGATCCACATCCGCATGATGCGATTGCGTTTGGATTGTCGATTGTGAATCCGCCGCCAAGCATAGATTGTTTATAATCAATTTTTACTCCTTTAACAATTGGAGCACTTTCTGTATCGATAACAAATTCAACACCGAAAAACTCAAGAACTGTGTCGTCTTCTTTTGGTTCTACTTCAAATCCTAAGCCGTAAGAAAGGCCAGTACATCCGCCGCCATGTACAGCAAGGCGCACGTACTTCTCTCCATCTTCAGCATCTTTTAACATATCTTTAATTTGAAAAGCTGCTTGTTCTGTTACTTCAATCATGAAATACACCATCCTTTCTGTTCTCATTCTATTATACATCTTTACGCTTCTATCTTGTACTCATACACTCCGCGGCAAATTACTTCCGCAGGTCCTTTCATTAACACGTTTCCTTCTTCTGTCCAAGCAATCATTAAATCGCCGCCAGCTAAATGAACGGTAATTTCTTTACCACGTTCCATCTTCCCATTCAAAATAGCAGCTACAACTGCAGCGCATGCCCCTGTTCCGCAAGCTTGCGTTACACCAGAACCACGTTCCCAAACACGGAAATTCATTTCTTCATCGTTTAAAATCTCGATAAATTCAACATTCACTCGCTCTGGGAACATTTCATGTGTCTCAAGAACTGGACCAAGTGTTGTAAGAGGTGCTTTCTCTACATCCTCAACAAAAATAACCGCGTGCGGGTTCCCCATTGAAACAGCCGTAAATGCATAACGATGATTATTGTATAAGAAGTTTTCACGAATAAATGGTGTTTCACCTTCACCGAGCATCGGTATTTCTGCACGTGTTAGACGCGGTGCTCCCATATCGATTTTCGCTAATTTCACGACACCATCTTCTACTGTTACTTCAGCCGTTACAATACCAGCTAACGTTTCAATTGTGAAAACTGTTTCTTCTACTAGTTTATGCTCATACGCATATTTCGCTACGCAGCGCAAACCATTACCACAGCTCTTTCCTTCTGATCCGTCATTATTAAACATACGCATTTTCACCGGAGCTACATCAGACGGACAAATTAAAATCATTCCGTCTGCTCCAATACCAGTATTAATATTTGAAACCTTTTCCGCCACAAGAGCTAAATCTTCTTCAGGAATTTGCTCTTCAAACATATTTACATATATATAACTATTGCCAAGACCATGCATTTTTGTAAAAGAAAATTGGCTCATTTGTATTCACTCCAAAAATAATTTGTTATTTTAAGTATAGAATGCATGCTTTTAGAACACAATATGAATGTCCCCCGTTTCTCATATTTGACAACGTTTGGCGATGAGCCACTCTTACACACATTGTGTAAGAAAAAAGCCCTTCTAAAAAGGGCCTTTTTTTATTTATCTCCAGTATTAACCTACCCTCCAAAATAACGTTTTATCTAAATTAAAATAAAAAAGGCGTTGCTCATTCGCAACACCTTAAAACATTGGATTTTCATCCAAATAATCATATACATTATTTACAAGCTCTTCTACTGTCGCACCTTGTACAACTTCACCATTCACAAGTGCAAATGGTCCTTCAAAACAAATACCACAATATCCTAAACAACCATATTCCATTACATCTAAATTCGGATCTTTTTCTAATTTCTCTAACGCTGCTTGTGAACCACTTGCAAGGTTACCTACACAAAATTCAATTAATGGTTTAATCAAAATTCTCCCCCCTGTACTACAAAACAAATTACCTTCTGACTTCATCTATAAGAAGAAAACTAAGCTGTCTCTTGTTGTTTTCGTTATACATCCTAAACTATTTAGTTACTTCACTATTTCACTTCAAAGTAGATGGTTTTATTTTATATAACATGCTACTTGCAATGAAATAGTAACTAAAAAGGCAAAACAGTTTACTTTACTTTTCTTCTTATTGTACAACAGAGTATTCATTCATGCATTGTTATTTGTTCACAAATTCGATATAATTTGATTGAGTAAAGTCAAAATATTTTATTAATATAAAATTTTATGATTAGGGGATATTTCAACAGAAAAGGGGTAATCCATCATGAAACACCTCGTAATACTAGGTGGCGGCTACGGTGGAATGAGAATTCTGCAACGGCTACTTCCAAGCAACCAACTTCCGGATGATGTACAAGTGACATTAATCGACAAAGTACCATATCATTGTTTCAAAACTGAATATTATGCATTAGTTGCGGGTACTATTTCAGAAACGCATATTCGTATACCGTTTCCTGAGCACCCACGCCTCAATATTCAATACGGCACAATAACAAATATTGATCTCGAAGAAAAAGCGGTTCATCTCGATGGCGGCGAAGCGATCCAATATGATGATTTAATTATCGGGCTTGGCTGTGAAGATAAATATCATAACGTTCCTGGGGCGAAGGAATATACACATAGCCTACAATCGATTGAACAAACACGTAAAACATATGAACAATTAAATAGTCTAGAACCAAACGCAACTGTAGCGGTTGTTGGCGCCGGCTTAAGCGGCGTTGAAGTAGCAAGTGAACTTCGCGAAAGTCGTTCTGATTTAAAAATCTATTTATTTGATCGAAAAGATAGAATTTTATTCCCGTATCCAGAGAAATTAAGTAGATACGTAGAAGAATGGTTCGTAAAACATAAAGTTAATATTATAAGAAACTCTAACATTACAAAAGTGGAACCAAATATTGTGTATAACCACGATGAACCACTTGAATGTGATGCAATCGTCTGGACAGCTGGTATTCAAGCAAATGAAGTTGTTCGAAACCTTCCAGTTGAACAAGATGGTAGCGGACGGGTTGTCTTAACTAAATATCATAATATTCCAAACAACGAGCACGTTTACGTTGTAGGAGATTGCGCAGCACTTCCACATGCACCATCTGCCCAACTTGCTGAAGGTCAAGGAGAACAAATTGTTCAAATATTGTTAAAACGTTGGAATAATGAACCACTCCCTCATGAACTACCTGTTATTAAATTAAAAGGTGTTCTAGGATCTCTTGGTAAGAAGCATGGATTCGGTTTACTCGCAAATCAACCATTAATGGGACGTGTACCAAGATTATTAAAATCCGGTCTTCTTTGGATGTACAAATATCATAAGGGTTAATACTTTACAGGCTGTCTACTATGTAGGCAGCTTCTTTGCATCAGTTTTTAAAAATTATCAGACACATCTTTCTCAATATGTATAATGATTTATTTTTCATTTTAATATTAAAAACTACCGATGAATAGTGTATGCTATTTGTAAGTTGTTTTATTATTTCCTTTAAGACCGAATTCATTCGGTCTTATTTTTTATGTGATAAATACTTTTATAGGAGGCATTACATTCCACTTATGAACTTATCGAAACTAAACAATCGAATAGAAGCGAAAAAGAAAGAGTTAATCTATCTCGTTGAACGATACGGATTCACTCATGATAAAGTGATTTCTTTCAGCCAAGAATTAGATCGTTTACTTAACTTACTAATAAAACTTAAAACGAAGAAAAAACGTTGTTCGTTATAACCATTTCTCCCTCTTTTTTTGATACGATATAACTAGAATCAGAAAGGAGCGATTTATGTTTATATTAAAAGACGTTATATATAAAGATATACTACACATTCCTTATTTACAGATTCAAAAAGAAAAGATTACTTGCATTATCGGTGAAAGCGGAAGCGGAAAAAGCACGTTGCTTCGCATGTTAAACGATTTACAATCTCCAACATCCGGCACAATTGAATATAACGGAAAATTAATTTCTGATTATCCGCCTATTCAATTACGTCGTGACGTAGTTATGCTTGGGCAAACTCCACCTATTTTTGATGGAACCGTTAAAGACAACCTATTAATGGGACTTCGTCTTTCTGAAAAACCATTTCCAAATGATGATGCCCTGCGGAGCGCACTACAAACCGTTAACTTAGACAAGCAATTAGAAGATAGCGCCTCCTCATTATCCGGTGGTGAAAAACAAAGACTTGCCTTTGCACGTATCGTACTTATGGATCCGCCTGTCTATTTATTAGATGAACCAACTTCAGCATTAGACAGTGATACAGAACGCCGCGTTATGAAACAATTTACTGAACTAGCACGAAAAAAGAAAAAAACAATTATCTTCATCACACACTCACAACAACTTCCAGAAGAAATTGCAGACTACATTATTGAGATTAGTAAAGCAAACGGTGCAACTAGAAAGGAAGTGCTCTCTGTTGAAGGGCGTTATTGAACTCCAAATTTGGCAACTTGCAGCTGCCTATATTTTTATTCTTATTTTAATTGGACTTGTAAAATTAAAAGGAATACCTCGCGAAAAACAAATCGCGCTCGCAACATTCCGTATGACGATTCAGCTCGTACTTGTTGCATATGTCCTTACATACGTATTTGAAAACAGTAATCCATTTTATACAATTGCTCTTATTACTTCTATTACTACCTTTGCAATTTTTAATATTTATAAACGAGTTAACATCCCGATGTCTAAAGAATTAAAACGAGTAGCCGCCCTTTCCATGGTCGCCGGATCAATTGGGCCACTTCTACTATTTATCTTCGTTATTATCGGTCATGACCCTTGGTATGCTCCGCAATATATCGTCCCTATTACAGGAATGTTAGTTGGGAATGCCATGACTGGTGTTTCTCTCGGCGCAAATACGTTCTTAAACAATATGAAATCACAAAGAGGTCAAATTGAAGGTGCACTTATGCTCGGAGCAACACCGAAAGAAGCTGCTGCTCCGCTCATTCGAGACGCTTTTGATTCTGCTATTTTACCAACAATTAATTCTATGGTCGGAATGGGAATTATAAGCTTACCAGGCATGATGACTGGTCAAATATTATCCGGTGTATCACCATTCACAGCCATTCAATATCAAATCGCTATCATACTCGGTATTTCAGGAAGTACCGCCTTTGCTGTCATTATCTTTTTACAGCTTGGATATAAAACATTCTTTACTAAACGATGTCAGTTGAAAGAAATTGACTATGATGCACGGTGAATCGTGCGTAGTTCACGATGAATGAAATTATATTAACGATTTTTTCAATATATCTATCATAACTTGCAATATATCAACGATTTTTCAAATATATCTATCATAACTCAGAATATATCAACGATTTTGTACGAAATATCGATTTACCGACAAAAAGTGACATAATAAAAAGAGGAGGCTATTCGCCTCCTCTTTTTATTTGTACTACGCCTTCTTAACGAACTGTGATTTTAACTTCATAGCTCCGAAACCGTCGATTTTGCAATCGATATCGTGATCGCCATCAACTAGACGGATACTCTTTACTTTCGTACCGATCTTCACAACTGAAGAAGTTCCTTTTACTTTTAAATCTTTAATAACAGTAACAGCATCGCCATCTTGAAGAACGTTTCCGTTCGCATCTTTTACAACTTTTGCACCATCATTATTTTCAGCTTCTGCGTCTTGGCCCCACTCATGAGCACATTCTGGACATACGAAAAGAACACCATCCTCATACGTATATTCTGAATTACATTTTGGACAATTTGGTAAAGTAGCCATAAATTCATTTCCTCCGTTCATTATTTATACGTAAAAATCAAAATTGATGTTTACATCTCGATAAATAAAATTTGTATAGCATTTCTTTATAGTGCCATAGTCTCACGTTATTGACAAGCCTACCTCAAATTCTCATTTTTTATTGTATTTTACAAAATTTCAATTCGTATGCCTTTTTTCTATTTGTTCTTCTACTAATTTTAAAAATCTTCGTTGTGCATTTTTATTTTTTACGAGCAATCGAACTCTTAACTTACTTTGTAAATATGAGCGAACTTTGTAGTTCGTAATAAATAACTTTCGATACTTCTCGTCTTCATATATCATTCGAAACCATTCATACTGCTGCAAGTAACGTATGTTAGCATCAATCTTTTTCGTGTGTAAACCCGTACTTAAACTAATAGATCCTATTAGAGCTTCTATTAATGCTGAAATCATTTCTCTCCCCCCTAATAAATAAAAGAAGAACCTTCACAAGATTCTTCTTTTCAAAATGAACGAGTTCCCTCTAGAAACCCCAATTATTTTCTTCAATGTAAATTTGATATTCTTCTACTTCTTCTTCGCTTAACTTCTTATTATTTTCATATACCTCTTGCCACTCGAAATAATCTTCATCGAAATAAACAGCAAATTTAATTTTCACGTTTTTCTTCTCTGTATAATCATAACCAGTAAACTCTACTACATCATAATCTTTTTCTTTCTTCACAAACTTCCAGGTTGGATTATCAGTCATAATCTCTAAAGTAACCCCTTCACCAGTTGAACGAACAACGTTTTTAATATTCGGCTCAGTTGGTAAAAGAGAAAGTCCGAGCATAGCTCCGCCAAACACAATCCCGACTATAACTTGTAAACCAATCATACCAGCTACACTAGCGCCACCCTTAGATTGTAAGAAATACGCCTTCTTATGATCAGGCGCATCTTCTCCCTTACGAAAAACACGAACAGCATGCTTATAATATAAACGGTTTCCTTGCCATCCAGTAAATATCATCATTCCTAATTGAAGAGCTAAACTAAATGTTACATAAATCCCCTCTGGAATATCTATAAAAGGGGTTATAACTATACTAGGTATAGCCAATAACGCAAATATAATAAATAACTTATACATTTTGCGATAAGCTAACCAAAAGGTTGGGAAGAAAAAGGCTACCCAATTCCATGTATTCCCTTGCGCAGGGTTTTCTACTTTACCCCACTTAAAATCATAATAAGCTGTATTCTTTTGAACAACTTTATGTAATTCTTGTTGAGAAATTGTTTCTTGTAAAACAGTGTCCTTCACGTACATCATCCTTTTCTTATTTCTATATACATTTATTGTATATGGACAAAATGAAGGAATCTAACAAAAAGTACACATATTTCATAAAATTGAACGGAAATCGAATATATTCCGACAATTATCCGTTTCTTATTTCATTTTACTTTTAAATATATTAAAATAATCATGTATCATATATTTAATACACTAAGTTAATTATTTTATATATTCACTAAAAAGGATGCATCAAAATCATTTTTATACATCTTTTTTAGTGAATATATACTACTATTTTAAAACAAACATCTCGACTTAAGAGAGCTCACAAATTAACCTTCTATTATTTCAAACATATTTCCACTTACACAACTAATGAATAGTCCATTATTAACTTCCTCAATTGATACAATAAAATCTATTACAACAACATTTTTAGGAAGTTTAATTATATCTTTTACTTCGCCACATTCAGCATCAAGTATTATCAATTCTAAATTTGAAGTTGCAATGTAAATTTCTCCATCTTTATATAACAGAACCTCTGTAATATCATGTAGAATAGTATTGTTCCAAAGCACTTTACCTGTTTGAATATTAATACCACAAATTCTGCCTTCTCCTAAGGACAATACCATCATCTCTCCGATAAGAAATGGAGGCAATTCAATTTCAAAAGACATATTTACTTCATATAACTTTTGACCGCTCTTATGATCATAACATTGTATTTGTCTACTTACCCCTTCATATCCATACTCAGTTCTTGTTAATAGTATTGTCGCTTCCGTTGATCCAATGCAAGCGTACCATACCTCATCAAAAGCTTTTTCGAAAATTAAGTTACAACCTTCTTTTCCATATTCCCACTTTTGTAATACCTCTATTGCTACACATATAAAATGTTCATTAGTTAAAGTAACTGGTTCATTTGGATTACAATCTTCAATCATTTGTTTCCATAGTGTAGAAGCGTCTAATAATTGAATGGCAATTGCAACATTACTATATGCATCAACTTCCCCATCTTCATCAAAAGGATTCCCTGCTAATACATAGTAATCTGGGCCAAAATGGCACTGCAATTTTTCTCCTCCGACTCGAACATTCTTTTCCCATACTTTTACTCCACTTTCAAGCTCTAATAAAACATTGTAGCCTTCTTGTGTAATAACTAGTAAACGTGGTAACTCTTCTCCCGTAGTTTTTACATCTTGTATAATATGCCCTTCTATTTCTAAATCCCATAGAAGCTCTCCACAACTTGATGAAATAGCATACAATTTCGCAATACTTTCTCCAAATCTATTTGCATGCCAAATAATTACGACACCATTCACAGTAATGCAATTACAATCTTCTACTATTGGAATACGGCACTGCCAAATCTCTTCTTTCGTTTCACTATCGAGTTTACGAATTCTGTGGTTATTTTCCTCTACATAAAAGATACTCTTCTTATCATGAGATAGTACCGGAGTAAATATCGGTTCAACCTCTCTCCCTTTTAAATACTTCCATTTTAATTCATACTTGTCACTTGTAGAATGATAAGTTCGATACATAATTTCGTCATTTCCATTTACAAGTTTAGGAACAAATGGATCAATTTCTAACATTCTATGGTAAGCATCTTTGATTCGAAAAGAATCAACTCCACTCATGTAAATCTGCCCTATCTCCTTTTTAAGAAATGAAAAGAGTACTCGTAAAAATTGCTCGCTATCAACACTAGCTAACTTCTTGCCTCTCTGATTAATAATGAGAAACTCCCCATCTTTCTTCTTAAATTCCATCTTTTTTTCATATTCATTTAAGAAAATTGTAGCGTCATCATATTTAAAAACCTCGATACAAGCATCAAACAACTGACAAATCGGTCCTATTATGTCTGTTTTTTCTTCAAACACAATTCTCTCATCTATACTAAGTACTATTTCTCCAGCATTTTCTGTCGGCAGTTTATTTAGTTCGATTTGAAACTTTTTCATTATTTCCTCCCTCTTAATCACATTGAAATACTATTTTATTTCTCGCACATTCCCCTTCACTTTCTCAATAATATCTTCTATACGTTCCGCTATACATTCCAGCTCCCAGTCTCCCTCACCGTGCATAGCTGTATAAACTGGACAATTCTCATCATTACTATCTACAAAAATCGGGTCTCCAAGATATGAATCTATCCCTATTACAATCCATCCTTCTTTCCAATCTCCTTCTTCATTCCCGACTAAGCTTTGTCCTTCTTCATCAAAACTATAACCAAGTTGCCCTTCTTCTATTTCTTCACTATTAAACAATTCTATCGTCATAGGTTCAGATTCATACTCTAGCTCAATCTCATTATCCTCAGCACGATCTACATGTGCTAAAAGTTGTTTAATTTTATTATGGTTAATCATGATATCTTCTCCATTCTATCTTTTAAAAATCTAATTTTATTCATAATGAGCTGCCGCAAGTAACATTTGAGCAATCAACTTCCATGGAATATTTTCTGGAAACTTCTCTCCTTGATTTATATAAACCGATTCACAAGAACCTAACCAACTATTTAATGCCTCTAAATAAGTCTCTACCTATACATTCTCCCATTCATCTTTGTTCACTTTAAAATCCTTTTGGAGGTATACAAGAAATTTTAATAAATCTTCTTTAGAATTTACGTGATCAAGGTATTCATACACATCCATACTCCGTCCCTCCCTCTATTGCGTGTTATCTAAACTAACTATAATATATGACATAAGATTCTTAAAACTATTATTTGAGGTGACCGAATATGAAGAGTACAATTTGGGCAGACGATGACTATTTAAAACTAGCACCCCTTAACGATGAACTAATCAAAAAAGCAGAAGAAGTACTGAACGTAAAGCTTCCAGAATCATACATAAACCTTCTAAAAGAACAAAATGGGGGAACTCTTCGTCTTGATACTCACCCTACTTCAGAGCCGAATTCTTGGGCAGACGATCACGTTAATGTTTCTGGCTTATATGGCATTTCTTTTGATGAAAATGAATCTAGTATTTTAGAGAGCCGTTATTTAATTCAGGAATGGGAAATGCCTGAGAATATCGTACTCTTGTCTGGTGATGGACATACATGGATTGCATTAGACTATCGAAATGTAGCTGAAAATCCCCCAGTTATATTTATCGATAATGAGTTTGAGGAAATTATTGAATTAGCACCTAACTTTGAAAGTTTCTTACAAAACTTAACTACGTATGAATATGACGAAGAATAAGTCTCGCTCTAAAAAGGATCGAGATTTCATTACAAATTTACACGCCACTTTAAAACCACTCGGCTTTAAGAAAAAAAGACATACATTTTTCAAAGCTGAAAACAGATTTTATAAGCTCATTAACATACAAAAAAGCCAGTTTGGAGATGACTTCTATATAAATATAGGAGTCCACCCTATTGGTCTACCGCAGCTTATTACAAACCAATTACAATTAAAAGAAAACATTTCAATATTCGATTGCATTCTACAAACGAGAATAGGGCCTATGCATATCAAACAGAACCAGTTATTGCATAATGTTTCACATGAAACTATCGAAATTCCGAATTACCTTTCTACTATTTTCGACTGGTTTCAAACGTGGGTATCTTATGAAAATTTAGTGGAAACAAATATACATTCCATTACTCCTGTACTAGCTGTCGTTCCAATATTACGAGAAAAAGCGTTTCTACTTCTTACTTGTTTTTCTTTCTACAAATTAAAACAGTACGAACAAGCTACTCGCTACTTACAGCAATATTTACATTGCGCCGTGCATCTGAATACCGAGGAAAAAGAGCCCCTATTCTTTCATGAAGTTGATATGTATATGAAAAAACTAGTAAAAAGTGCAATGTGATTTCACATTGTGCTTTCTACTAGTGCTTTATCACAATTTTATATCCTATCCTACAACTCCCAAGTAATATTCATTTCTTCAAATAAGTCCTTACTAACTTCCAATCCTTCGCTATCTTCCGTTCCAATCATTGCTATTTCTTCTTTAGACAACTTAATTTCCTCATTTGGACTTTGGATTTTTTTCTTATACACGAGTTGTAAAAGCTCTATTTGTTCCTCTGTCAGTTCATACTCTTCTTCCAGTCTTTCTATTGCTGATTCTGTATCAAGTAATGGAATTTCTAATAAGAATCCGCCGTGCTCTTCCATCTCTTCAAATGAATCAATTGAATACGCACCGCTATCCTCAATCCAAAATGCAGTTGTAATCAAAGGAACTGTTTCGCCTTCTACTTCTTCTAATACGTATTGAAGTGCTTCTTCTTTCGCAATATCTATTACTTCCGAAGGTGCCCCTTCAAAATAATTTTTCGCATCAATCCACTCATCAATTCTCTCGCTATTCACATCTTGAAGACATACAATCGTGTAATTCGGATGAAACGTAATTGTCCCTTGTCCGCCTTGGCTATCTTGCATACTATAGTTAAATCCATCCCATGAACTTTCATGTGAGAAATCTGGACAATGCGCTACATTAATTGCATGGGCAATCGCATTTAAAATGCAGCCTTTCCATAGTTGTTCTTTATCTATATGTAATTTATATTTACTCATCATCTTCCCCCATGCGCATATTTTTTTCTATTATCTTTCCTCTACACAATACTTGTAAATACTTTTCTATCTACTACAAAATAAAAAAGACTTCCTTTTTAAAAGGCGTCTTTTTATAGTTGAAAATTTACTAATAAATAAAACGAATTATTTAATAAATGAATCCCAATTGGAACGAGTAAATTCTTCGTTTTCTTATATGTGTATGCTAAACATATGCCCATACCAAAAATATATAAAATACTCCCTACTGTAAGGGGGTGCCCTAAAGTAAATATGAAAGCACTTATAGCAGCACTACTAAGTGTAGAGAAGCGCTGAGATAATTTCATAAAAAACATACCTCGAAATACAATTTCCTCCCAAATAGGCGCAAAAGTTGTGAGCACAACTACGTATAGAATGATTTCACTTGTAGTAGGTTCTATTACTATATTAGATTCATCCACACCAAGCCCATGTGGTAAAACTACATTTAATACCGCAAGATACATAAGCATTACAATCGTTGTTATTACTATCGTTACATAATGTTTAAGATTATTGAATTGTAATGATTTTATTAAATGTAAACAGTAATTTCTCGCTGGTGCATATATTAAAATAATTATAAAAAATGTAAAAGGTGAAATGAGATGATTTACATACCACGGATATAATGAGAAGTCATATAAAAAGTTCAAATAACCAATTCCATACATTACCCCAAAAATAATTACTATCATACTGATTACCTGTAGCATACTCATTTTTACATTCTTTTCTTTATATGTAACTAATTCCGTTTCCATTATATCCCCTCCAGTATAATTAAACCTTTTAAACCATTATATACCAAATCCAACATAAAAAAAGACAATACACCCCACTGTATTGTCCATTTTCTTCCCTACCATTTCTCTCTACACGTCTCAATTAAATGCAGTAAGTACCTCTTCGTCATATCTGCCCTTCTCCACCTTGAGAGCATTCTCTTTTCTTTTGAATTCTCCCGTATTCTTGCTACTTCTTTTAATACAAGCTCCCATTCCTCCGCTGAACATTCTAACAAGTATTGCAATCCTCTATCTTTTGAAACGATTGTTTTATGATCTAGTGTATATAAAATACGTCCCATCGTAACGACAGCTGATTCTACCCACTCTTCTACAAAAAATAAATATGGCTTCTTCGCTTTTTCACTCCAGTACTGTTCTACGTTGTATGTCATCGTATTTACTACATCATTCCATTGTATTTGCAGCGGAAGATCTTCTGCTTCTTTTCCGGTAACTGTAATGCCTTGATTTTTCAACGTCCACCATGTGACCGCATTAATATCCCAATAACCAATGTCCGCTTTTCCTTCTGCACAATACACGTACTCGTTCATTTCATCATTGTATTTTCCTAAATCAACAAGCGGAATATACATACCGTCCATTCTTTTACCTAGTGTATTATCACTAAGCTTCTTATGTAGTTCCACAAGCTGCTGTTTTTCAGCTCTATTCACGGAATCATTTATCACTGTAACAAAATCAACATCGCTCGTTTCCTTATGAAATGCACCTAGTGCGATGGATCCGTAAATATATACCCCAACTATTTTTTCATCCAAAAAAATTTCTTTTAATTCTACTGTGTACCGCTCCATTAACTGTTGTACTTCCGTTGGTAACGCATGCTTCACTCCATTTTTCACATCTATCCCTCCAATAAAAAAAGCCTTTGCAAATTCGCAAAGACTTCTTGTTTTATAAATATTTCTCGATTTCTTCGTAAACATCCTTCAAACGAGGATTTCCTTCTCCAACAATTTCTCCATTTACAAGAACGACCGGATAAAATAAATCTTCCTCCACTACGCGCTCTGCGAATGCTTTTTTATCTTCATCTTCCTGTTCTTCTTGAAAATCAATATACTCGAAATTAAATTTATTTTCTTGTCCTTCATATTTACGACCAATCGCCGCTTGTAGCCACTCAAACGTTTCTGTTGAAGATGGCATTCCAACGCAGCTCGCACAAATTACTTTCGTCCCATACACTTGAACATTAACCATTTCTTCTCCCCCGCCTCTTGTTTCAACAGCATATTCAGATGTCTTATTACATAAGCACATCATTTTACAAACTTATTCCATACCCCTATACTGAAAAAACACGATAAAATATTTTGACAATAAAACAAGAAGAGAAAAAATAGATTTTCCCCTCTATCTTGATTATAATAAAACTGATGAAAGGAGTCGATAAAAATGGAAAACCCACATATGCAAGAACAAGTATTAGAAGTATTAGATAAATTACGTCCATTCTTACTTCGCGATGGCGGAGACGTTGAATTAGTAGACATTGAAGAAGGTATCGTAAAACTACGCCTTATGGGTGCATGCGGAAGCTGCCCAAGTTCTACAATCACACTAAAAGCTGGTATCGAGCGCGCGTTACTTGAAGAAGTACCAGGCGTTATCGAAGTAGAACAAGTATTTTAATCTAAAAGCGGAAGCGGCTCGTTCAGAGCCGCTTCCTAAAAAGAGACCAATTTCGGTCTCTTTTTTTATTCACATAACTATTCCGCTTTAACATCATAAAACAAAATTGGAAATCCCTCTCAAAAAATGCGATAATTAATACTATATAGTGAATCGTTCACACATATACAGTAAAAAAACATAGGGGGACGACAGATGCCAAAAATGGGGAACACTTTTGTAACAATTCAAGAACTAGAAAAGAAAAAAGAGTATTTATTAGGCCTTTCATCCGTTATACCAACATGGAATACAAGCTATCAATTTTTATTTAAAGAAATCCAGCAAGAATTATTGGGTAAAGTAAATGAAAAGCTCGAAAGGCATCAATTCGTTTTAAATATATGTACAGATCAGCAGGTAGGGGCATAATGTATTACATAAAATTGTGGTATATAAAAAAGAGACCTCACTCGGTCTCTTTTTTATATTTTTAAGATAACCAATCTAATTTTCTAATCCCAAGCTTATCTACTGGTAAACGAAGTGAGCCATAAAAATGCTTCATAAATTGCTCTGAGCGGTTCACATCGTGTAAAATGGCTTCTAAGCGATCTCTATATATGCTTTTTTGTTCTTCGTTTCCAGTTTGGTAATATCGTTCGACCGTTTCAAAATAGTGAAGCGGGAACAGGAGCCTTGCAAATAATAAGCGCCAACCAAATGAGGATAGCGAATAATTACGTTCATAATCTGTAACAAATTGAACAATTGTTTGCTCCCAGTCTTTCTTTTTTTCTATCATCATATGGCGGATCCATTCTGCAATATCTCGACTCGGGTGATCATACACCCAATCAAAAGGAAGTTTGAGCCGCTTCGTTTGATGCCATAATAAAGGTGTGAATCGTTCTTGGCAAATTGTTGCTGCATCCGTTAGTTGCGGCGTATCATCCATTTCTGTATCGACAACATATTGAATTGCATTTTCTGCAACTCCTAAGTAATACGGGAAGGATTCAATAAACAATTGATCGAATACATCTGAAGGGTGGTTCATCACTTGTGATTGCCAAAACTTTTCTAATTGATCGAGCCTTTTTTCCCATAACGCTTTCCATTCACCAATACGGCTTAATTGCTCAATTTCTTCTGGAAAGAATGCACCTCGTTTATGGAATATAGAAAGCTCACTTCCTAATGACATAGCATGTCGTTCTAACGTGCGCATACCTTTTAATAAGCAGTAATTTTGTTCTTCTATCTCACTTACATAGTAGCCGTGTATAGTCGGAACGAAAGTCGCTACAGTTATATCCCCTTGCTGGTTCATATAATCACTGAGCTTTTTCATCTCTACAAGTACTTCTTCCTCCATTTCTCCAATTGGAACAAGTACATAAATTTTGTTGCGAATCCAAAAGCTTTTATAGGGGCCAAGGGGGATTAATTCTTTAACATGCATGTGATAATGCTCATAAATATGATGAATCATCGCAGTCGCCACCTATGGTTTTTCTATATATATATGAGCTTGTGCTCGCCTTTCATTCCTATGCACATGATAAAGCAACGAAACGTATACAAATACTAAAAAGAAAAAAAGGTGATAAACATGAAAGAATCAAATCAACTACAAGAAAGAGCATTACAACTATTACAAGAACGCGGTGTAACAATTGACGATATTGCTGAACTTGTTCATTTTCTTCAAAAAAAATATCATCCAAATTTAGAGATGTCAGAATGCCGTTACAATGTAGAACGTGTACTATCAAAACGTGAAGTACAAAACGCACTGATTACTGGTATCGAACTTGATGTCCTTGCTGAAAAGGGAATGCTAAGTGCGCCGTTACAAGATATCGTAAAACGTGATGAAGGCTTATACGGAATTGATGAAGTTATCGCACTTTCTATCGTGAATGTATACGGATCTATCGGTTTCACGAACTTTGGATATATCGATAAATTAAAACCTGGTATTTTAGAATACTTAAATGATAAATCCACTGGAAAGGTGCACACGTTCCTTGATGATATCGTTGGCGGAATCGCTGCCGCTGCATCAAGCCGTTTAGCGCACCGATCTGAGCACTCAGAATAATAATGTTTTCTAGGCCGTCAGTTTCATGCTGACGGCCTTTCGTATTCCATAAGCATAAATTCTCTTCCACGACTCAAAAAAATAGGCCCTTGCTTAAATCCGATATTTTTATATAGCGTAATCGCTCTTGTATTAAATGTTGCTACACTTAATCGAAACATTTTCGAATTAAATTCCTTAGCAGCAAACGCTATTCCAGCTTGGAAAAATTCTTTTCCCATTCCTTTCCCAGTTAACGCCGGCTTCATACCAAGTCCGATATCAATCACATCTTCTCCACCATATAAATTAGCATCTCTTCCACCTGGTACTTGTGCATTTTCTCCAAAACAAAAATAGCCGATGAACTCTCCTTGATCGTCACAACAGCCATAATAAGTTCCATCTAATAATTCTTTTATTACTTCTTTCTCGCCTGAAAAACTATATAAATTATATGGTTCCTCGTACGCCCACATATTTATCTCATTTGCTTCTTCCTCTGTTAACTTATGTATATCCACTTTCTCTTTCCCCCTATTATATTTCTATTAACAATATTCGATATTCATCTTATAATTCATCTTTCTCAATATGTTTTTTTAATTTATCACTTCATTTTAATGGAAGATTTTTCTTATTATGTTACGATTAAACAGAATCATTACGAATAAGGTGGTGACAATGTGAATTACTTTTCTTACCTCTCCTTAGAAGAACGGCAAAATTTTTTCTATAAAGAACCTCTTAGTTTTTCAAAAAATATAGGGAAAGAACAACTAGCTTACGCACTAGGCGCTACACTATATACTCCTGGCACGAAAGAAACGATTGCGGAAGATATAATTAGAAAGAAACATGTGGATGCTACCTCAATTATTCTTTGTCTAGAAGACGCTATCAGCGATGAGGAAGTAAAACTTGCAGAGCAAAACATCGTCGTTCAAATACAGCAAATCGCCAACTTAGTCAGTGCCAACATACTAAATCAAGCAAACATCCCACTTCTTTTTATTAGAGTTCGACAGCCAAGTCAAATGAAGACAATTGTTACTGAATTAGGTAGTGCTGTTCATTGTTTATGTGGTTTTGTCTTTCCAAAATTCACACCGATTAATGGAAAAGCTTATATCGATCAGCTTGCATATATAAACGAGTTATACTCATTATCACTTTATGGAATGCCGATTTTAGAATCACCAGAAATTATGTATAAAGAAACACGGATAGAATCATTATTACAAATAAAGGATTTACTAGATTCCTATCGTGATCACATCTTAAATGTACGTATTGGTGCTACTGACTTTTCAAGTATATTTAGTATTCGGCGTAATAAATACACACCTATCTATCATATTACTGTTGTTCGTGATTGTATTTCGGACATTATTAACGTTTTCTCAAGGGCAACAAATGAATATATTATTTCAGGATGTGTATGGGAATATTTTTCTAATGATTATGAAGAAGGGCTCATCCAAGAGGTATCACTCGACCATGCAAATGGCTTAATCGGTAAGACAGTTATTCACCCATCTCATATTAAAGTTGTACAGGCAATGCATATTGTCACAATGGAAGATTATTTAGATGCGAGATCAATTTTACAAAATGCAGATACGTATAATGGAGTGCTAAAAAGTAGTTTTTCTAACAAAATGAATGAAGTAAAGCCACATTATGGCTGGGCTCGCAAGACCATTTTAAAATCTAATATTTACGGGGTGCTACATGAAAACAAACAATTTACCGATCTCCTTATTACAAACGCAAAGCAACACGTATAACGTTTTAAATAATATACAAGTTCATGTAGAAGTACGTGATAATCCATATAACTTAGCGCTAGACAATCTGTTTCAAATGGCTGCGAGAATAAATAAGAAACGTAGTTTTTTATTTGTGAGTACAATCCTTGGAAAGCATCTTCCTATTAAACCTGCAGTCTCTCTATCAAGTGGATTTGCTCTCGCTGCAAGATATATGGAAATGCTACATAATACTTCTCATCCATTTCAAAAAGAAATTTTAAATCTCATTTCATTAGAAATTGATGAAATCCCAGAGGAAGTATCTCGTTATCAATATCCTCTGCAAGAAGAAGTTTTGTTCATCGGATTCGCTGAAACAGCGACAGCACTTGGTCATTCTATGTTTCAATGCTTTCAAAATGCAAAGTATGTGCATACAACTAGGGAATCGATACCCAACCTAGAATCTGTCATTACATTTGAGGAAGAACATTCTCATGCAACATCGCACCGTTGTTATGTAGATGAAAGTTTTTTTCAAAACAACAATCCAATTGTTCTCGTAGATGATGAGATGACAACAGGAAAAACAGCATTAAATATTATTAGATCTATTCAAAATAAATTCCCAAGAGAAGAATATATAATTGCTTCTTTATTAGACTGGCGTTCTCATACTAATAGAAAACAATTTAAACAATTAGAAGAAGAACTTCAAATTAAGATTCATGTTATTTCTTTATTAGAAGGCAGTATTCATACAACTGGCCAACCATTAAATATTGCAAAAACAGATATTCAAATTAAAGAAACAAAACCTGATTTCAAAAAGCATACCCTTACCTGCCCAACATCACCCTATACATCAAATTATATAAAATATACTGGGCGATTCGGCATTTCAGCATATGAACAAAAGCACATTCATTCTTTCGCTCAAGAAGCAGGAAGAACTTTAAATAGAGAAAGAATTGGAAAACGAACACTTTGTCTCGGAACGGGTGAATTTATGTATATCCCAATGAAAATTGCTGCTGAAATGGGCGAAAATATTTTATATCAATCTACAACACGAAGCCCTATCCATCCTGTTTCAAATGATGTGAACTACGCCATTCATAATCATTTCTCATATCCAAGTCCTGAAGATTCTACTATTACAAATTACTTCTATAATATTTCACCTTATGATTACGATGAAGTATTTGTTTTTATTGAACGTGATTTAGGAGAAGAAGCCCTATCTCCACTTCTACAGCAGTTACAAACAGTTATTCCCTTTATTCATATCGTCTCATTTTCAAATAGCATAGAAAAGGAAGGTTGATAATTATGGTAAAAGTAAATTCTCATATTAGTAGTTACAATCCAAATGATGCTATTTTTCTATTAAAAGATATTAGTGATTTAATGAAAGAAAGCTCCACGGAAACTAGAGAACAAGCAATTCAAGCTGGCACACATTATTCCGAAATGTTACCAATGGAATATAAACCATCTAAAGCGTATATGGATTTATTCTTTTTTTCCCTGCAACAATACAAACACAAACTAGCCATCGCTGTTGGAGTTGTCGCCGAACAAATTATACAGACTAAAGGAACTAACCTTGTCCTCGTTTCATTAGCTCGTGCTGGTACACCTATTGGCATTCTTATAAAACGCTACATACGCTATCAATACAACCTTGATGTACCTCACTATTGTATTTCTATTGTTCGCGGACGCGGTATTGATGAAAATGCACTCCATTATATTTTGGAACATCACCCTAAAGAAACAATTCAATTCATTGATGGGTGGACTGGGAAAGGTGCAATAAAAAAAGAATTAGAATATGCAGTACACACATTTAACGAACGAAATAATACACACATTTCTCATTGTATGGCTGTGCTTGCTGATCCCGGTTACTGTACTTCAATTTACGGTACACGTGAAGATTTCCTTATTCCTAGCGCTTGCTTAAATGCAACCGTCTCTGGACTAATTAGCCGCACTGTACTAAATGACACCTATATCGGTCCAAATGATTTTCATGGTGTTAAATATTATAAAGAGCTAGAACAAGAAGATTTATCAAATTTCTTCATTGATGAGGTAACAGATTTATTCCCTTCTGTTCATTCTCATATAGATAATCAATTACGTTATATTGCTTCAACTTACACGGATCCCTCTTGGCAAGGATTAAAAGATATACAGTCTATCCAAAATCACTTTGAAATTGACGATATTAACTTAATTAAACCAGGAGTCGGTGAAACAACTCGCGTATTACTCCGGAGAATACCGTGGAAAATTTTAATACGTAAGCAAAACAATCCCGATTTAAAGCATATTTTACTTCTTGCTAAAGAAAAGAATGTCCCTATTGAAATCTATGAGAATATGGCTTATTCATGTTGCGGGCTCATTAAGCCTCTTAAGAGGGAAACGATATGATTTTCGCCAGTGATCTTGATCAGACGCTTATTTATTCCCGGAAATCGTTTCGTGCCCCTATAGAAGATGGATCAATTCAACTCATTGAAACTTTAGATGGGAAAGAAATTTCTTTCATATCACATAAAACCATTTCACTACTAAAAAAATTGCAACTGCACTCACATTTCATCCCAGTTACAACAAGAACTATTGAGCAGTTTCAGCGTATTTCTTTATTCCAAGACGAAATCATTCCCGAATACGCCATTACAAGTAACGGCGGTAATATCCTTCATAACGGTAAACAAGATGGTACTTGGAACAGGATAGTAAAAGAAAGACTATCGTTTGAATGTATAGAGAGAAACGACATACTAAAGGAATTTGGGCAAATAGCTCATAAAGATTGGGTTACATCACAAAAAACAGCTGATGATCTATTCCATTATTGCATCGTTAAACGAGAGAACATTCCTTATGATGAATTATCATCCTTCACTTCCTGGTTAGACAAACAAGGCTGGAATCATTCACTTCAAGGTAGAAAGCTATACTTTGTACCAAAACCAATTAACAAATGGGACGCCGTGCAATATATAAAAGAAATTTTGCAAATAGATACGATTATTACAGCTGGGGATTCTTTACTTGATTTATGCATGCTTGAAAAGGCGAGCCATGCCTTCGCACCACTTCATGGTGAATTAGGGGCAATGCATGACAACTTACAATCCCATATTTTAAAAACAGACGCAATCGGCATATATGCCGCAGAAGAAATCGTAAATAAATCACTTCAAATTATTCACAGTTCATTACCTACCTCACGGTCATAATATGCACAATTGCATACGCACCGCAATTAAACAAATGGTACAATTTATTTGAATCGCTGTTGCTACACTTCTTGATTAAAGAAAAGGCGTTAACACGGAAATTAGCGTCTTATCAACCTCAAGCAATTGGCACATTTTGTCATCTTAAAAGACACTCGAAAGAGTGTCTTTTTTTCTATATTCCACAAGGACTTACTCATTTCAAAGTATAAATACATAAAATAATGTAAATCGTTACACGAATAAATCACTTTCTAAAAGTTATGAAGTAGATTCAAAATAAAAAAGCACTCTTAACTAGAGTGCTTTTTACTTTCAAACAAGGAGGCTACATATATGGATAGTACTCTCGTATTTAACTTCGGCATTGGTATTGTCATCATTTTATTTGTTTTCTTTGTTCTTTGTATGAGTGGGGTATAGAAAGGCGATTTTGGGCGTCTTTTTATACATACATATGTCTTCCTTGACTTCCGTAATACAAGTAACCATAATAGTTACAGATATACAAATAACTATTCACTTATCCACAAATAGGAGGAAGAACAATGAAACATGTAATCGTTTATGCACATCCAAATACAGAAAGCTTCAACCATGCGATTTTAGAAACGGTAAAAAGTGAATTAGAAGAAAAAGGTCATGAAGTACGCGTTCGCGATCTATACGAATTAAACTTCAATCCAGTATTAGGCGCTTCCGATTTCATCTCATTTTCTCAAGGAAGCACACCAGAAGATATTAAAGAAGAGCAAGAGCATATCTCTTGGGCGGATAGCATTACATTCATTTATCCAGTTTGGTGGGCGGGACTTCCTGCTATTTTAAAAGGATACGTTGACCGTGTATTTAGCCACAGATTTGCTTATGCTTACGGTGAAAACGGCATTGAAAAGTTATTAAGCGGTAAAAAAGGATTGTTATTATCTACAATGGGCAATACGAAAGAAGCATACACAGCAGGCGGCATGTTTGATGCAATGAAGAAAACAGCGGATGTTGGTATTTTTGAATTTACAGGTATTGAAACACTTGAGCATACATTCTATACAAGTGTCCCTTCTGTGGATAATGATGTGCGTAAACAATATCTTGAAGAAGTAAAAGACGTTGTGAATCGTGCATTCTAATAAAATTATATCAGCGATTTTTTTAATATATCAGCGCAACTCAGATTATATCAGCGATTTTCTAAATATATCGGCGTAACTCAGATTATATCGGCGATTTTTCAAATATATCGACTTACCGACAAAAATCGACACTAGTCACAACGAAATAAAAAAAGCTGTTCCAAAGTTTGGAACAGCTTTTTTCATTACATCTTCTCAATCCACTCCGTCAAGTTATGCACAACTTGCGTCGGTTGAACTTCGTATTCTGTTAACTTCTCCACAGTTGTGACTCCAGTGTGGACAAGAAGCGTATGCATACCAGCATTTACTCCTGCTAAAATGTCTGTATCATAGTTATCCCCAACCATTAATGCTTCATCTTTTCCTATACCAAGAACTTTTAAAGCTTGTTCCATAATGATTGATTCTGGTTTTCCGATAAAGATTGGATCCACACCTGTCGATACTGCTACAACCGATGTTAATGAACCGTTACCTGGTAATAATCCTCGCTCAGTTGGGATGGCAATGTCCCCATTTGTGGAAATAAACGTTGCGCCGTTACGCACAGCAAGACACGCTTTTGCTAACTTTTCATATGTGATGTCACGATCTAAACCAACAACAACGAAATCAGGATTTTCATCCACAAGTTCAAATCCTTTTTCCACAAGAGCATCGTGTAAGCCTTCTTCACCAATCATATATACAGTTGCATCTTGTTTACGTTCATAAATGAAGTTCGCTGTCGCCATACTCGTTGTAAATACTTGCTCCGCTTTCGCTGGAATATCGAAACGAACAAGTTTTTCTGCCACTTGTTCTGGTTTGCGAGTTGAGTTATTCGTAACGAATAAATATGGAATGCCGCGCTCTCCTAATGCTTTGACGAAGTCGCTTGCTTCTTCAATTTGTTCTTCTCCGCGATACATCGTACCGTCTAAGTCAATTAAGTAACCTTTATACATCGATTATGTCTCTCCTTCTATGCTAACGTTCTCACCTTATCATACCACTTTTATATTACCCGCTTTTCCAAAAGAAAAAAACGCTTTACCTTAAAGCGCCCCATAACGTTCATTTTTTCTCTTTTATTTGGTAAGAACAACTACAATCGCCCTCGCACATGTTTGCTAGCGTTTTCACATCTGCGTTCGTAAATAAACGCTTATACATCTCTTTTTCATCTTCACATACTTGCGGGAATCTCTCTGCAATTTCTTTTAACGGACAGTTTTGTTTTTCAATTACGAAAGAATTCTCTCCGTCTCTCTTTATTTGAACCATATAACCATTTCTCTCTTGCATAGCTGCTATCTCTTGCACTTTATATGCTAAATTCTTTTGATTACTTACTCTCTTTTGCAACTGTTCTTCCATACGCTTCGTTCTCTCTTTTAAAACGTAATGAAGTATTTTTTCATCGCCCATTCGAGCTAAATCTTCTAGCATATCAATCGCAAATTGCTTATACTCTTTCGGGAATGTATCTTCTCCCTTTTCACTTAATCCATACAAATAAGTTGGTCTTCCGACATGTTGCCTTACCATCTTAGAATAAATGAGTCCGTCTTTCTCAAGATTACTTAAATGTCTTCTGATTGCCATTTCTGTAATCTCTAAAACGTCAGCCAATTCAGCTACTGTGTGCTCTCCCTTTACTTTCAACAATTGCACAATCTCGTCTTTCGTAGTACGTGCTTCCCCCATACTTCACCCTTCTCCCTTTTCTTTCTCACATACAATATAAGATCCCCAAAAGGTATTCTCTGGGGATCTTATAAGCATAATTATTCTGGTACAAATGCAGATACAGGTCCTAATTCCTTTTCTAAATAACTGCGAATATTTGCTGGGTACTTTTCTACCACTGCAATATGTTTTTGAATCGTCTTATATAATTCATCATGATTCATTTGAATATAATCTTGCGTAAGCATTTTTCGAAGAAGGATAATTTCTTTCATCCCTTGTCCATCTTCTTCACTTATCACTCGCTCGTCCATTAAAATATCAATAATATCTTCATAGCTTCCTGGATCGCGCATAATAAATCCATCAATCATCGCATTTCCTACATCTAATACAGTATCAATAATAAGATGGGCTATGCGCTCTAATGCGTAAAATTCAAACTCGGTTTCATATATCTTTTTCTTTTGAAATGTACTTGTTGCTCGTTCTAAACATACTAGCATTTGTTCTATTTTCTTTCTGTCTACAAAATACATGAATGTCACCTACCTGGAAATTAAAGCATTTACATTTTAATTGTAACGCTTTCTTCTGAAAAAATCGACAATTTTTCGAATTCACCTTTTCTCCGTTATTTGTTATAGTTATATTTGTATGATTTTTGAAATTGGAGGAATGGAATCTTGGAACGTGAACTCGCACTAGAAATTGTCCGTGTAACAGAAGCAGCAGCCTTAGCATCCGCACAGTGGATGGGCCGCGGAAAGAAAAATGAAGCAGATGATGCAGCAACTACAGCAATGCGTGATATGTTCGATTCAGTAAACATGGCAGGTACAGTTGTAATTGGTGAAGGAGAACTTGATGAAGCACCGATGTTGTATATTGGTGAAGAACTAGGAACAGGTAACGGTCCAGAAGTAGATATCGCCGTTGATCCATTAGAAGGTACAAACATCGTTGCAAAAGGTCTTGCAAATGCAATGGCAGTTATTGCAATCGCAGACAAAGGGAACCTTCTTCATGCTCCTGATATGTACATGGAAAAAATCGCGGTTGGTCCAAAAGCAGCTGGTAAAATTAGCTTAGATGATCCAATTGAAAAAACAATTGAAATTGTAGCAGAAGCTAACAATAAAAAGATTCGTGACCTAACGGTTATCGTTCAAGAACGTGAACGTCATCAAGATATTATTGACCGTGTTCGTGCAAAAGGTGCACGCGTAAAATTATTTGGTGACGGTGATGTTGGTGCGTCAATCGCAACAGCACTACCTGGAACGGGTATCGACTTATTCGTAGGTATTGGCGGAGCTCCAGAAGGTGTTATTTCTGCAGCAGCATTAAAGTGCCTTGAAGGTGAAATGCAAGCTCGCTTAGTTCCAATGAACGAAGAAGAAGAAGCTCGTTGTCGTGAAATGGGATTAGAAGACCCTCGTCAACTTCTTATGTTAGATGACTTAGTATCTGGGGATGATGCAATCTTCTCAGCAACTGGTGTATCTGCTGGTGAGTTATTAGACGGTGTTAAATTCCTTGGCGGAGATTTAGCTGAAACATACTCTATCGTAATGCGTTACAAAACAAGAACAGTACGATTCATTAAAACGCATCACCATTTAGATCATAAACCACACTTAAACTTAGATATTTAATAAAGGAGCCATGTGTATGGAAGAACGTTTCTTTCTGTACGACGACACTGTCGCTACAAAAACTCGTTTCGTTAGCTTTATGGGAGAAAATGAGCGTCATGATTTAGCGCTTTTATACTCCGATCGTCATTACGGTAAAACAATTGTACTTGATATGCAAAGTAATAAATTTGCAATTATCGGTGCTGACGATTTAAACGAACCAGGCTACTTAGAGCACGCATTTTCTATGACTGAAGAAATTGCAGAAGAACTACGCTCATTTTTATTTGAACTTATATAATTTATCGTATGCACCAGCTATTTTAGCTGGTGTTTTTTCGTTATAAGAGTTTTGAATTTTCAATCTTCTATGTTATAATTAAGAATAAATCTATTTGGATAGAAAGGACGTTATCTACGTATGCCAACATTTACTTTGTAATGGACCAGCAATCGGATAGCATTACTCTCAAAAAAGCACCTCGCTTTTTCAAGGGAGTAGTCTGCCCATTCCCATTACAAAGGAACGTAACGCATCTGTAGTATGATGTTTACGGAGGTTCCTCTTTGGGGAACCTCCTTTTATTTTTGTCTATTTCTCATGTCTTCATACTACAAAACATCCAAATAGCTGTATTACGTTTCTTTGCCACTACTATAAGAGGTGAAGAAAAATGCAGAAAGTACAACTTTCTTGGAGTTTATATGAAAACGAGCAAAACACAATCGAAAAATATTGTAAAAATTGCAGACGTACTACCCTATTTACCGACACAAATATTCGTAGGCATAACGCCAACGGAAAAAACATATACCGCTTTGCCATTTATAAATGTCCGAAAGACCATACGTGGAATCAAAAACTGCGTATTTATAAATCATTTACTGATCACGTTGAAACAGTCGATATGACGCAGCATGATCAACCAGAAACAACTACTACCATTTCCATTACGCAACATAAAGAAAGTGGCTTAGCCGAAATCACGATCGTATTAGATATCGTTTTCGGTTCCCACCGCATTGATAAAGCCTTATCCACATATATTTCCGACTGGAGCCGTACACTCATTGTGGATAAAATTAAAAATGGGGATATTCAATTGAACGGACAACAAATGAAGCCAAATACAATACTTTCTGAAGGCGATCATATCTCGATTTGTTTATAAGCGAGAATATGTAAAAAATCCTCTTACAATTGTAAGAGGATTTTTTTATTTCTTCACTTTTCGTAATACGAAGTGTGCACAACCGAAGTTACAGTACTCGTATAAATACTCCGTTAACGTACTAATTTTCGTATCATATGTCGCACGTTGGTTACTATCATCAAAGAATCCGCGCAATCTAAGTTGCTCATATCCCCAGTCTCCAACGATATAATCATATTTATTTAAAATTTCTGCATAGCGCTCTTTAAATGCTTCTTCACTAAAACCGTCACGAAAGTTTTTAATTACTTCGTACTGAACATTATTAATGCTCACCGTAGCATGAATCTCTTGCTCTTGCTTTTGCTCCATCATTAACTTCCTCTCTAAGCATTCTTCTTTTTATCGTATCACAAAGCATAACAACCAACAATTTCAAATACAAAAAATTGCAAATTAGTACATGCTATGGAGAAGGAGGTGATACATCGTGAAAAAACAAATTTTACTTTCCCTTCTCACTCTTTCCTTATTTGCAGGCTGCCAAACAAATAATAAAGCCGAAATGGAGCGCGAAGAAGGAAGCCGTGTTCTTGTTTCCAATAAAAACGACATGTATCATACAGAAAATACAAATACAAGACTCACGAGAGTCGGTTATTCTTCTAAACAAAAACATGAAGTATCTAACAAGCAAGTAGGGGCCATTAATCGCGAGAAGGTCGCTGAAATGATTACAAGCATGACAGTCAAACTTCCTGACGTTACAAACGCTGCTACACTCGTTACTGATGATGAAGTGTTCGTTGTATACCGCGCAAACACAACGGATCCAAAACTTGTAGCAGATCAAGTATATAAAACCGCTTTGTCCATCGTCCCTCGCTATTATAAAGCATATGTATCAACAGACCAAAAGTTGATTTCCCAAATTCAAGGCCTTCAATCTGGCGCATTAAATGATACAGAATATACGCAAAGCCTCGATATGTTAAAACGTGAAATGAGTAAAAATCCTCATTTGAACAATACGGGGGATCAGACTTTGAATGACATGATTAAAAAGTAAAACAGGTGGAGAAAATCTCCACCTGTTTTACTTTTTATTTTTTATTACGATCCGCATAAACCTCCATCGCATCACACATAAACTGCGCTAACCCCTCGCCAAACTTATCGATATTTTTCGTAAAGCGATCATCAGCGACGTACATTTGACCGAGGCCCTTAAAAGCGTCTAATGAATAGTGACTAAAGTTTTGCAAGTAATCGTACCATACTTTGATAGCTGCCTGCGCTTCTTTAGAATCTGGTGCATCGTGTCTAAGCGTTGCTAAATTTCTATAAATAGCATTAAACTCCTCTTGATTCTCTTTTGACATACCTTTTGCATATTCGTTCGCTTTATCTACAGCTGCGTCTCCCCATCTTTCACGTGCTTCTTCTTCATATGGGTTATGGCTGAAATCGAATCCTTCAAATTTCTCTTTATTCGTCATTTCAATCTCTCCTTTTGTATGCTGAATTGTTTTATCAATCGTCGCAATCACCTTATCTAATCTGGAACGCTTTTCAAGAAGCATTTTCTTATGAAGCTGTAGTGCCTCTTCGCGATCGAATGATGGACTCATGATAATCTCTTTAATTTTCTTCAAAGGGAAGCCAAGCTCTTTAAAAAACAAAATTTGCTGCAATGTCTCTAAATTTTCATTGGAATACAAACGATATCCAGACTCTGTCGTCTCGTCTGGGGTTAATAACCCAATTTCATCGTAATGATGCAGTGTGCGCACACTAATTCCAACTAAATCAGCTACTTCTTTTACTCTCATTGTCATTTGTATCTCCCCCTTAGTACATACGATAAAGTATGACGCAACGTTAGAGTCAATAAGTAAATTCATTTTCTTTCTAAAAGTTTCATCTCTCCCATATTTCATGCATAATAGATATGTACATATATTAGAAAGCGGTGAAAGTATGGTTTCAAATACTGTAATTGCCAGCATCATCTTTCAACTCATTGTCTCGATTCTGGTCCCAATTATCGTACTCGTTTATTTCCGTAAAAAATATAATATTAATTGGAAAGTGGTCGGCGTTGGTGTTCTTATCTTTATCGGATTTACCCAAATTCTTGAAACACCATTCCACTTATTTATGCGCGGTAATCCAACAATCGCTCCATTTTTAGAAAATCCGTTTGTCTTCGCAATTTATGGCGGATTGACTGCTGGTATTTTTGAAGAATTAGGACGCTTCGTTGCCTTCTTCTTCTTACTAAAAAAATATCTAGAATATAAAGATGGCTTCGCTTATGGAATTGGTCACGGCGGAATTGAATCTATTTTAATTGGCGGTTTTTCTGCATTACAAGCATTAATCTTTGCTAATTCTATTAACGATGGTAGCTTCGCTCGACTGATTGAACAAAAACCCGAGCTCAGCATTTTACAGGACATGCTAATTCAGCAACCTGCCTACTTATACTTCCTTGGTAGCTTAGAAAGAATTATGGCACTCGTGCTTCAAATCGCCTTTACAATGCTTGTTTTATACGCAGTAAAACAGAAGAAATACATCTTCCTAGTATACGCTATACTATTCCACGCATTTGTAGACTTTTTCGCGGCACTTTACCAAACAAAAACAATCAACATCTTTGTTGCCGAAGGAATTACACTTCTCTGTACAATTGGCGCTGTCGTTCTTATTCGCAAAATGAAAGAGAAATTAATGAGTGTACCGGAGTAAAAAATAAACCACCAAAATTGGTGGTTTATTTTTCATATGGATTACCACACTGATGATAACTTTTACCCTCCCGCAACTCCCTCTTTGTTTCTGCATCTATAACGATGTACCTATGAAACTCTTCTACTGCATTTTGAGTAAAAGAAGCGAAAAAATAAACTTGGCGATCAGGGTGAACAAAAAAATCTTGAAGCACCACTCTACTTCGACAACCGACTGCTGTTTTTTGTAAGAAAGAAAATTCCTCATCAGCCACTTCTTTAAATGAAATTTTTTTACGAACACTATATGCTGCATTTTTGTACTCTTTATAAATTTTCTTATCTAACTGTTTATAAAAAACATCCTCACTCACAAATGACTTATTTCGATTGCTTGGATAATTTAGTTTTCGGTTGGATTCTGCATATATTGTGGACAATTGCGCAAGAAAACAAATAATGATTACGATACATATCATTTTTTTCATCATTGCACCTCAATTTTTTATTATCCACATTACTTTTCCACATATTTAAATCCATATGCTGTTTCCAATAAAAAGGAATTATTTCCACATTTGTCGAAGTATATAGCGTCAACTTGAAAGATGGGGATGAATTATGAAGAAAATTATTGTAATACGACATTGTTCAGCAACTGGACAAGAATGTGATGCTGAATTAACGACCGATGGAAAAGACCAAGCAAATACCCTTGCTACATTCCTCTTAGAAAATACTCTACAAATCGATCATATTATTTCAAGCCCATTTGTCCGAGCTATCGATTCCATTCGGCCCTATGCGCTCCAAGCCAACTTATCTATCCAAGAAGATGAACGATTAACTGAACGCATATTGAGCAACGTTCCAATGGATGATTGGATGCAAAAACTAGAATCCACTTTTACAAACATAGATATTGCCTTTTCAGGCGGAGAGTCAACAAAACAAGCAACAGACCGTGCCATATCGCTTATTCAAGACGTTTTACAGTTAAACCATACGACAACACTACTTGTTACACACGGCAATTTACTTACGCTCATTTTAAAGCATTTTGATCATACGATTGGCTTTAATGAATGGAGAACTTTAACGAATCCTGATATTTACGAAATTACAATCGACGAACAATGTATCATAACACGCTTATGGGAAGCATCGTCCAAGTAATATCCCTTTCCAAAACATTCAGTTGACGCCACGAGAAGAGACTGTTCTAACAATAGAAAGGGGTATTATTTCATATGTATGAAGACGTACTTGCTCTACTACATAAAACAAATGTTTCTTATGAAAAATTCGAACACGAACCGGTACTCGATTATGAGACAGATCGGATTGTACGTGAAAGACTTGGCTTACAAGGTGCTCCAAGTAAAAGCTTATTTTTAAAATCAGCATTTGGAAATTTTTACGTGTTTTTTACGTTAGAAGGAACTCGGCTTAACCGAGGAGAAATGAAAGAAATAACCGGAGAACGCTTATCGCTCTGTTCCCCTGATGAACTAAGAATGGAAACTGGCTGTACTCCAGGATGTGTAGCTCCTTTTGGTTATTCACAAGAAGTAACAATTATTGTGGACAGTTCCGTTTATACGTACGATAAAATTGTAATTACACCTGGTGTACCTGAATTTACAATTGAATTATCCACAGAAGAATTAAAAAAGATTTTATTAACATGTACAAATACCGTTTTAGAGTATAAACAAAAAGAGAGCTAATCGTTAGCTCTCTTTTTTCATTATTTAGCTTCTGCTGTTTTTTCTTTTGCAGAACGTACTTGCTCGTCCGCATGGTAAGAAGAACGCACAAGTGGGCCAGCTTCACAGTGGCTAAATCCTTTGCTAAGTGCAATTTCTTTAAGCTCTGCAAATTCTGCTGGTGGATAATATTTAATAACTGGTAAATGCTTCTTAGATGGTTGTAGATATTGTCCAAGAGTTAAAATATCCACATTGTTTGCACGTAAGTCATCCATTGCTTCAATTAAATCTTCTCTTGTTTCACCTAAGCCGACCATAATGCTCGATTTAGTTGGAATATCAGGCTGCATTTCTTTTGCTCGACGTAAAAACTCTAATGAACGATCATATTTTGCTCTAGCGCGAACTCGGTTAGATAATCGACGTACTGTTTCAATGTTATGGTTTAAAATATCTGGTTTTGCATCCATTAACATTTTTAAGTTTTCTTCTACCCCAGCCATATCAGATGGTAATACTTCGATAGACGTGAATGGGTTTTTACGGCGTACTGCTCGTACTGTTTCAGCAAAAACAGCTGCTCCGCCGTCCTTTAAATCATCACGTGCAACCGCTGTTATAACAACGTGCTTTAAGCCCATTTGTACTACTGAATCTGCTACGCGTTCTGGCTCTTGTAAATCAAGCTCAGTTGGTAAGCCTGTTTTAACCGCGCAAAAACGACAAGCACGTGTACAAACCGCACCTAAAATCATAAATGTTGCTGTTTTTCTTACAGCCCAGCATTCATGAATATTCGGACATTTTGCCTCTTCACAAACGGTATGAAGATTTTTAGAACGCATCATTTTCTTTAAGCCTGTATAGTTTTCATTCGTGTTTAACTTAATTTTCAACCATTCGGGCTTGCGCTTATATTCTGTTTGTTTTGTCATGGTTATCAACTCCGCACAATATGAAATAGTTTACCGTGTTCGCTTCTTTCAATGTAACATATCTATTCTAACGTATGAAAGCGATTTGCTCAAATGAAGATTCTAAGATTTTTTCCAATCGTTCCCTATAATGAAATACTCCGTATATCCCACACTAAAAAGAGTGATGTTGTGAAAGGAGTCTATTTCATGCTTCGAAAAATTTCTCTTTTGCTTTCTATTTGTTTTCTTCTCCACCAAAACATCGCTTACGGTGAAGATAATCAGCAAAGCATATATGAAAAGCGCATGGCACTATATAAAGAAACCGAGCAGTCTTCAGGCATTCCATGGTATTACTTAGCTGCAATGGATCAATATGAAAGAAATATACGGAGCGTAAGAAAAGATATTCCAAAAAAACCAGATGCCATCATTTCCCTTTATTTCAAACCAGAAATATGGGCTGGACCTATTAATAGCAACGATACTCTCCCCCATACAATTTCTCTATTTGGCGGAATAGGTTTAGATGGTGACAAAGATGGATTTGCAAATGCAAATAGCGACCGTGATCTTCTGCATACCGCAGCGACTATTTTAAGGAAACAAGGAACTTCAGAAGACCGTATTAAAATTATGCTCTGGGAATATTATAGACGTGCAAAAACAGTTGATTTAATTAGCGAATACGCCCAAATTTATAAACATTATGGACGTATTAATTTAGAAGGAAATGCTTTTCCTCTTCCGATCCGTAGTGACCATAGCTACCGTAGTACTTTCGGTGCTGGAAGAAGTTTTGGCGGCAGACGAGTTCATGAAGGAACCGATATTTTCGCCGGATATGGCGTGCCAGTAAGATCGACTTGCTATGGCATTATTGAAACAAAAGGCTGGAACCGCCTTGGTGGATGGCGCATTGGTATTCGAGACCTTCATAACAATTACCATTATTACGCTCATTTAGGCGGGTTCTCAAAAGAAATACAGCTTGGACAAATTGTCGAGCCCGGAAAAGTAATCGGATTTGTTGGTAGCACCGGTTACGGCCCTCCTGGTACAGCCGGAAAATTCCCACCCCACTTACATTTTGGCATATATAAAGACAATGGCTATACAGAATGGGCCTTCGATCCATACATGCATTTAAGCCTTTGGGAACGCAAAGAACGAGCAAATACAAAAAGATAACCGTAGCTGCATTGCTACGGTTATTTTTTATCCAGTAAAAGCCAGGCTGAGCCGAGTTTCACTTTATATGCAACTAACTATCTGTTTTCTTTTTATCAGGTACAGCAACACTTCCGCTTCCATAATACGTAGGCACTTCCCCTTGAACGATGCGCGTCGCAATCGGAACATTTTGTTTCACAGTTATCTCTTTCGTATGAAATGGAATAATTACTTGCAGCGTTACTTCCATTTCCATAACAATTTGAATCGCTGTAGTATTAATCCCATGCGGCTCAATTTTTTGTTTAATATCTGTATTCACATGCCCAATTGGCGTGAAATGAATCGGAATATCTGGTCCTATATTACCAAGAAGCGCATTATCAGTTACACGCCCAAAAGGCACTGCCATAGTCGCCCCGTTTTTTCCTGAAATACCTAGCTCCTTCAAATTCCCTTGTTCTACTTGCTGCAAATATTTTTCTATGTACGTGGTCGTTGACGTTACGATTTCATTTACTTGCTTTGTATTTAAATTAATTGTGGATACTTTCCCGTTTTTATCATTCTGTACTTTCATTAATGAATCGACATCGAATCCTTCATTAATTCTATCCTTTACCGCCTTCGTCATAATTGCTGTCGCCATTTTATGTGTCTCTACTTCCCCATATTTAATTAAGGTCGGCTGAATACTATTATTCACAATCCACAACCCTTGCGTAAGTAATATAACAAAAAGAATAAACGACATAAGCAGTATATACCGAAAGGCAATAGGTCCCCTTCGAAACCGCGAATTTTTCGAGCGAAATATACTCATAAAAAAACCTCCTTCTTATATCATTTCTATGCAAGAAGGAGGGACGATATATGCTTATCTCATTTTTAATAATGCTTCTTTTCCAATCGTTCCTGCTGGAATGCCTAATGCTTCAGCTCCAGTCGTTACCGATTCTAGTGGCGCTTCAAGAAGTTGTTCAATCGTTCTTACACCAACCGCACGACCAGCAATAATTCCCCGATCACCTAACTTCTCATTTAAAAGACCTACATCTAATGCACCACACATAATATATCCTTTATCGCTCATTACAGCTAGCAAATTCGTCTTTGGAAGTTTCACGCTAACCGCAATAAACGTATAATTATCAATTATAATTGGCTCCACATTAACCATAGTTCACACTCCTCTCTTTCTTATCTGTATGACAAGAGAAAAATGAGTGTTACAAGTTAACTAGCCTATAGTTTAACGGAAGTTGTATGAGTTATTAACATATCCGTTAACACATCTCTAAGTAGTTCTGGCATATAATATTGTTTGCCAGAAAGTGTGGATAGCTCTGGGTATAAGTATCCAAACGTAAACATATCAATTGTTCCTACTGTATATATACGATCTAACTCCAGCGATTCGCCGTTAATCAATACATCTTCTAATAAAATTTTATTGCCAGGAATCGTATCTGGAATGACTTCTACACCAGCATAAATCATTTTCCCCATCACTTTTCCCCGAAATCCGAATCCTTTCACCTCAAGATTCTCCATATTCGGCTTACGTGCTTTCAAAATAACTTCTCTTAATATCTTTCCTGGAACTTTCAAAGCACACGGATTAATTGGATGTGGACAAATTCTGTGAATATCTCCGCGCGTTACAACACCCTCTTCTAATCCTTCAAGAAGTACACCGGCATTCACCATTCCAATTTCTGCACCGCACCATGTTTTCAGTGCACTTGCTAACATATGAGAAAACGGCGTCTCATGAAACCAATCAACCGGTAATGACTCTTTTAAATGAACGACAGGCTCTGCCATTATATGCTTACTTTCTTCCTGCAGTATTTCAATTGTGGATAACGGTTCGCTATAAGCACCTAACCGTTCCGTCTTAATCGCTCTACCGTCTTTTTTCAACAGCTTCTTCGTCTCTATATCCACATTAAGCTGCACGTGACCAACGTAGCGCCCCCACTTTTCACAACAACAAAGTAAAGTATTGTTCAGTAGAACACCACGCTCAAATAAATGATGCGTATGCGCACCTAAAATAACATCTATATCATAATGCTCCGCCATATACTCATCCATACTTTTCCCAAGGTGAGATAGGACAACTGTAATATGCGCCTCATCTTTCACTTCTTCTAAAATAGACTCTAAATGGATAAGCGGATCTTCAATATGCCAATCGAGCATATGATAAAACTCTGGATAAGCTACCGTCAATCCGATAAAAGCGATCGTAACCCCATCCGTCGTTGTATGCAATTTATAAGGCCTTGCCCATGATGGACGTACACCTTCTTTTTCAAATAGATTTGCGACAAGCACTTCAAATCCAGCATCATCATATAGACGATTTAAATGTTCCTTCGCTAACGTAATGCCTTCATTATTTCCGATTGTTACATAATCATATAACGCCTCATTTAAAAGCTTCGTATTCCCAAGCCCATTTGTCGCTTCCGAAATACTATGAAAACGATCCACATGATCGCCGATATCAACCGTCAAAACAGTCTCTCCCGCTTCCTGTCTTCGCTTTTTCTCCCCTAGAACAAACCGAGAAATTTGCGGCCAATTTTCAAAATGACTATGTATATCGTTTGTATGATAAAGGTGGATGATTGTTTCTTTATTTGTATTCAGAGAAAAAACCTCCTCTCAGTTCCTTACTGCCATTTACGCTATGCGCACACAATAATCCTGTAAATACTTTTCGTCTTTTCTTGCTATTTTACATTGTACTCGCATTGTGAGAAAAAGCAAAAGATTGTCCTTTTTTATATGAGAAACTTTTGCTAATGCAGGAAAGAATTCCAGATAGTGGAGGGAGGGGTGGATTTGTCAAAAAGTTTAATAGAGAATTCAGTGGATGGTTGTTCAAGTGGATTTGTCAGTATCTTTGTCTTAAACCTAGTCGTTCTCTGTTCTTATAAAATGTTTGGGGTATGTGAGGATTTTCTTTTGTCTTATCTTGTCGACAAATCGATATTCCTTGTCGAAACGTTGATATATTGAAATAATCGTTGATATATTCCCGTTTATGATCGATATATTTGAAAAATCGTTGATATATTTAGCTGAACACCCACCCGGGTATCCTCTCCCAAGCCAAGACAAATCCGCAAAACAAAAAAGCGCCCTGCACAGCAGGGCGCTTTCTCCATACATATATTATCCAGTTCCAGCGGCTAGAATGTTCAGCCGCTTCCACTTTTAAATATTAACCAATAGAACCTTCCATCTCAAACTTGATTAGACGGTTCATTTCAACTGCGTATTCCATTGGAAGTTCGCGAGTGAATGGCTCGATGAAGCCCATTACGATCATTTCTGTAGCTTCTTGCTCAGAAATACCACGGCTCATTAGGTAGAATAATTGTTCTTCTGATACTTTCGATACTTTCGCTTCGTGCTCAAGTGAAACGTAATCGTTTTTGATTTCGTTGTAAGGAATTGTATCAGATGTAGATTGGTTATCCATGATTAACGTGTCACACTCGATGTTAGAGCGAGAGTTTTTCGCTTTTGGTCCGAAGTGTACGATACCACGGTAAGTTACTTTACCACCATGCTTCGCAATCGATTTAGAAACGATTGTTGAAGACGTGTTTGGTGCTAAGTGAATCATTTTCGCACCAGCATCTTGGTGTTGGCCTTTACCAGCAATCGCGATTGATAATGTTAAACCACGAGCGCCTTCGCCTTTTAAGATAACTGCTGGGTATTTCATCGTTAATTTAGATCCGATGTTACCGTCAATCCATTCCATCGTTGCGTTTTCTTCACAAACCGCACGTTTTGTAACTAGGTTGTATACGTTGTTCGCCCAGTTTTGGATTGTTGTATAACGGCAATACGCATCTTTTTTAATGATGATTTCTACTACCGCACTGTGAAGTGAGTTAGTAGTGTAAACAGGTGCTGTACAACCTTCTACGTAGTGTACGTGTGCGCCTTCGTCTACGATGATAAGCGTACGCTCGAATTGTCCCATATTTTCAGAGTTAATACGGAAATACGCTTGAAGTGGTGTATCAACTTTAATACCTTTTGGAACGTAGATGAATGATCCACCAGACCAAACTGCAGAGTTTAATGCAGAGAATTTGTTGTCTGTTGGTGGGATTACTTTTCCGAAATGCTCACGGAAAATATCTTCGTTCTCTTTTAATGCGCTATCTGTATCTTTGAAGACGATTCCTAGAGCTTCTAGGTCTTCTTTCATGTTGTGGTATACAACTTCAGATTCGTACTGTGCAGATACACCAGCTAAATATTTTTGCTCAGCTTCTGGAATACCTAATTTATCAAATGTTGCTTTAATTTCATCAGGTACTTCATCCCAAGACTTCTCAGATTTCTCAGATGGTTTTACGTAGTACGTAATTTCATCGAAATCTAAGTCGTTTAAGTCGCCGCCCCATTGTGGCATTGGCATTTCATAGAACTTATCCAGTGATTTTAAACGGAAGTCTAACATCCACTGTGGTTCTTCTTTCATACGTGAAATCTCTTCAACGATCTCTTTTGTTAAACCGCGTCCAGCACGGAAAATCGAAACGTCTTTGTCTTTGAAACCATATTTGTAATCGCCGATATCTGGCAGTTGCTTCGCCATGTTGGTGTGTCCCTCCTTAGATAACCTCATTTTTAGGAACCTTTAACATTACTTATCTTCGTTTAAGCCCTTTTCTAACGCTTTCCACGCTAATGTTGCACATTTAATACGTGCAGGGAACTTGCATACGCCTTGTAATGCTTCAATATCTCCTAAATCGATGCTGTCATCGTACTCTTTTCCTAGCATCATGTCAGAGAAAATTTTCGAAAGCTGAAGTGCTTCTTCAATTTTCTTACCTTTTACTGCTTGTGTCATCATTGAAGCTGAAGACATTGAGATTGAACATCCTTCGCCTTCAAACTTCGCCTCTTGCACAATACCTTCTTCTACTTTCATCGTAAGTTGAATACGATCGCCGCAAGTTGGATTGTTCAAGTTAACGGTAACACTATCTTCTAACACGCCATGGTTACGAGGATTTTTGTAATGATCCATAATAACTTGACGATATAACGTATCTAAATTATTAAATGACATTTGTGAAATACTCCTTTGTCTTGATTAGCGATTCAACAAATGTATCAATTTCTTCTTTTGTATTATATAAATAGAAGCTCGCACGTGCTGTTGAAGAAGCTTTTAGCCACTTCATAAGCGGTTGTGCACAGTGATGTCCTGCGCGAACTGCAATGCCTTCTACATCTAATACAGTCGCTACATCGTGAGGATGTACGTCTTCAATATTAAATGTAACAAGACCAGCGCGATGCTTTGGACCATAAATTGTAACGCCATCTACTTCTGATAGTCTTTCTAAAGCGTATTGCGCTAATTCATGCTCATGCTTTTCAATATTATCAAGACCGATTTCTTCTAGGAAATCAATTGCCGCACCAAGTCCGATTGCATTACCGATAATCGGTGTACCCGCTTCAAACTTCCACGGAAGCTCTTTCCAAGTAGATTCTTGTAAATCTACGAAATCAATCATTTCACCACCAAATTCAATTGGCTCCATATTGTTTAGCAATTCTTTCTTACCATATAATACGCCGATACCTGTAGGTCCGCACATCTTATGAGCAGATAATGCGTAGAAATCACAGTTTAAATCTTGTACATCCACTTTCATGTGAGGTGTACTTTGTGCACCATCAACGACCATAATTGCTCCGTTTTCGTGTGCGATTGCTCCGATTTCTTTTACAGGGTTAATCGTTCCAAGTACGTTTGATACTTGCATAATAGAAACGATTTTTGTATTCGGTGTAACAGTTTGACGAACATCTTCTAAAGAAATTGTACCGTCTGGTTGAAGCGGAAGGTATTTCAAAGTTGCGCCAGTTTTCTTCGCAACTTGTTGCCACGGAATGATGTTACTATGGTGTTCCATGTAAGAAATAACGATTTCATCGCCTTCTTTTACATTTTCAAGGCCATAGCTAGCCGCTACTGTATTTAATGCAGTTGTCGTTCCGCGCGTGAAAATAATCTCTTCCATTGATTTCGCGTTAATAAACTTGCGAACTTTCTCACGTGCACCTTCATACGCGTCGGTAGCTTTCGTACCGAGCGTATGAACACCGCGATGCACGTTAGAATTATATTCTTTATAGTAACGTTCTAACGTTTCAATGACTTGAATTGGTTTTTGAGAAGTTGCTGCACTATCGAAATAAACAAGTTGTTTGCCGTTCACTTTTTGATCAAGAATTGGAAACTGTTTGCGTATTTCATGAATATTCATTAGCGAACTTTCCTTTCAATTACCTCAACAAGCTGTGCTTTTACTCCTTCAATTGGAAGCTCATTAACTACAGGTGCTAAGAATCCATGGATGACTAAACGTTCTGCTTCGCGTTTTGGAATACCACGGCTCATCAAGTAGTATAATTGGTACGGATCTACGCGGCCTACTGAAGCTGCGTGACCTGCCATTACATCATCTTCGTCAATTAAAAGAATTGGGTTCGCATCACCGCGAGCTTTCTCATCTAACATAAGAACGCGAGAAGATTGTTGTGCATTTGATTTAGATGCACCGTGTTCAATCTTACCAATTCCATTAAAGATAGATGTTGCACTATCTTTTTGTACACCGTGTTTTAAAATCCAACCTTCAGAGTGTTTACCGAAGTGAACAACTTTAGTTGTAAAGTTTTGTGTTTGGTTACCACGGCCAATTGTTACTGTTTTCGTATCAGCATATGAACCGTCGCCCATTAAGTTCGTAACGTTCTCTGAAATTGTGTTTCCGTCATTCATAAGGCCTAGAGCCCAATCAATACGGCCGTCGCGTCCAACAACACCGCGGCGGTTAACGTAAGTTGTTACGTCTTTTGCTAATAGATCAACCGCACCGAATTTCACTTGTGCGCCTTGTTCCACGATTACTTCTGCTACGATATTTGCAATACCTTTAGCATTTTCATTTGCAACATAGTTTTCTACATAAGTTGCAGTACTGTTCGCATCAGCTACGAATAATACGTGGTTATATACGTTAGCTTCTTCGCCGTCTACTAAGAATACAGCTTGAAGTGGAGTTTCAAGAACAACGTTTTTCGGAACATATACGAATGCACCGCCGTTGATTAATGCAGCATGAAGTGCAGTTAGACGATGCTCGTCTACTTTCACGCCGTCTTTCATTAAATACTTTTGTAGTAGTTCAGCATGCTCTGTTGCAGCTGTTACGATATCTGTGAAAATAACACCTTTGTCTTTTGCTTCGTCTGCTAAAGAAACGAACGCAGTTGTACCAGTACGTTGCACTAATACGCTGTTATTTTCATCGATTAAGTTTTTCACTGCTTCTGGAAGCTCTGTTAAAGAACTTACAGGCTCTTGCTTAGCAGCGTCGCCTTTTCCGATAAAGTCCCATTTTTCAATTTTCGTTTTATCAGGCGTTGGCATTGGAAGTTCTGTTGCTTGTGCAAGAGCTTGTAAGCGGAACTCAGTCAACCAAGCAGCTTCGTTTACTTCGCTTGCGCGTTGACGGATTGTTTCTTGATCGAAAGGTAATGTACCGATTGTCATGTTTATGCTCCTCTCTTACGCTTCTTGCTCTGTTGTTTCGTCTTCAATACCTAATTCTTTTTTAATCCAGTCGTAACCTTCAGCTTCTAGACGTTGTGCAAGCTCAGGGCCACCAGATTTAACGATACGACCGTTCATCATAACGTGAACGAAGTCTGGAGTGATGTAGTTTAATAAACGTTGGTAATGCGTAATCATTAGGCAACCGAACTCTTCGCCGCGCATTTGGTTAATACCTTTAGATACAACTTTTAATGCATCGATATCAAGACCTGAGTCGATTTCATCTAAGATTGCGATTTTTGGCTCAATCATCATTAATTGAAGAATTTCGTTACGTTTTTTCTCTCCACCAGAGAAACCTTCGTTTAAGTAACGTTGTGCCATTTCTGGATCCATTTCTAGGAATTCCATGTTTTTATCTAATGTACGGATAAATTTCATAAGAGAAATTTCATCGCCTTCTTCACGACGTGCGTTAATTGCAGAACGTAAGAAGTCAGCGTTTGTTACTCCGCTAATTTCACTTGGATATTGCATTGCTAGGAATAGACCTGCTTGTGCGCGCTCGTCTACTTCCATTTCTAATACATCTTCACCGTCGATGATGATGCTACCTTCTGTTACTTCATACTTTGGGTGACCCATAATCGCAGAAGATAAAGTTGATTTACCTGTTCCGTTAGGTCCCATAATTGCGTGGATTTCTCCACCTTTTACTTCAAGGTTTACACCTTTTAAAATTTCTTTGCCATCAATTGATACGTGTAAGTCTTTAACCGTTAATGTAGAACCAGCCATCTCAATACCTCCATTAATCCTATATATACATTTTAAAAATTCCTAAAACGTTCATATTCTCATTTTATTCTCATTCTAATCTTATATCAAATAAAATGATATCGCAAACGACGAAAAAAAGTAACAATTTTTTCACAAATGTATATAAGTATTTCCCTTGCATCCTTATATGATACACCTTTCTTCTTATTTATATAAAGAAAAAAGGACTGGTAATTTTCCAGTCCTTTCCTCATATTTATTCACTTACCGGAAGTACAGCACCTTTATATTCTTTATTAATAAAGTCTTGAATTTCTTTTGAATGCAGTACTTCTACTAATTCTTTAATTTCTTTTTTCTTCTCGTCACCTTTACGAACTGCAATAATATTTGCGTACGGAGAGTCTGATCCTTCAATCGCAATTGCATCCTTTGTTGGATTTAACTTCGCATCAATTGCATAGTTCGAATTAATGAATAAAGCATCTCCCTCATTATTTTCATACAACTTCGGTGAAAGTCCAGGTTCAACATCTGTTTTAAATTTTAAGTTTTTCGGATTTTCGACTACATCTTTTACTGTCGCCTTAACCACATCTACACCATCTTTAAGCTTAATCACGCCGCCTTTTTGTAACAATGCTAACATACGGCCACGCTCCGCTACGTTATTACTCATAATCACTGTCCCGCCATCTGGTAAGTCTTTTAAGCTTTTATATTTCTTAGAATAAATGCCCATTGGCTCTAAATGGATTTTTCCTGCGTTTACAATTTTATATCCTTTTTCTTGGATTTCTTTATCTAAGTAAGGAATGTGTTGGAAGTAGTTCGCATCAATTTCCTTATCCGCTAACGCTTTATTCGGCAACACATAATCTTGGAATTTTTTAATTTCTAATTTAATACCCTTTTTCTCTAATATCGGCTGTGCCTTTTCTAAAATAACAGCGTGCGGCACGTTAGAAGCTCCAACAACAAGCTTATTCTCCTCTTTCCCTCCGCAAGCAGCTAATGTAAATACAGACAGCGCTGTAACAACTGACAATAGAATCTTTTTCATATGATGTCCCCTTCTCCCCAATAGTTATGTAGTTATGAAAAAGAGCTGGCATCAGACCAGCCCTTTTCAGCAATTATTCTTTTACAGGAACAACTGCCCCTTTATATTCTTTATTAATGAAGTCTTCAATTTCTTTAGAATGTAATACTTCCACAAGAGCTTTAATCTCTTTCTTATCTTTATCGCCTTTACGAACAGCTACTATGTTTGCGTACGGTGAATCATTTCCTTCAATTGCAATTGCATCTTTTTCCGGATTTAACTTTGCATCAATTGCATAGTTAGAGTTAATTAAAACAGCATCGCCTTCTTTATTGTTATACACTTGTGGCAATAAACCAGGCTCGATATCCGTTTTGAATTTTAGATTTTTCGGATTATCTGCAATATCTTTTGGAGTTGCTTTAACTGGATCTACTCCGTCTTTAATTTTTAAAATGCCTTCTTTTTGTAAAATCGCTAAACCACGTCCATGGTCAGCAACTGAATTACTCATAATAATTGTTGCACCATCTGGAAGCTCTTTTAAGCTCTTATATTTTTGAGAATATACACCAATCGGTTCTAAATGAATTTTTCCTGCTATTTCAAAATCATATTTTTTATCTTTAATTTCTTTTTCTAAATACGGAATGTGCTGGAAGTAGTTTGCATCTAAATCTTTATCCGCTAACGATTTATTTGGTAATACGTAGTCTTGGAATTTTTTAATTTCTAACTCGATTCCTTTTTTCTCAAGTAACGGTTTTGCCTTTTCTAAAATAACAGCGTGAGGTACGTTAGAAGCACCAACAACAAGTTTCTTTTCATCTTTATCTTTCCCGCCACAAGCAGCTAAACCAAAAATTGAAGTTGAAATAAGTGCCGTAAGTAATAATTTTTTCATTTGAAACATCCTCCCGTTTTTTATTATCGTTTATCTATTCGAGTCGTTAAACTATCACCAATCCACTGAATTAAAAATACAACTAGTAATACACAAATTGTCGCAACAATTGTTACATCGTTATTCCCTCTCTGGAATCCTTCTAAGTAAGCAAGTGTCCCAAGGCCACCAGCACCAACAACTCCCGCCATTGCTGTATAGCCTACTAAAGCAATTGTCGTAACCGTAATACCAGATACTAATGCTGGTAACGATTCTGGAATCAATACTTTTAAAATAATTGTGCTTGTTTTTGCTCCCATTGCTTTTGAAGCTTCAATTACACCTTTATCAATTTCGCGAAGTGCGATTTCAACCATTCTCGCGTAGAATGGTGCCGCTCCAATAATTAAAGCCGGCAGCGCTGCACTTGCTCCAAGAATTGTTCCAAGAAGAATCTTTGTGAATGGGATTAATAAAATAATTAAAATGATGAACGGTATAGAACGGAATATATTTACGAATGCTCCAATCACCGTATTAATTGATTTGTTTTCCCATAAATTATCTTTTGCTGTCATGAAAAGTAACAATCCTAAAATTAGTCCTAAAACAAATGTCGCAAGAGCTGCGATTGCCGTCATATATAACGTTTCACCAGTTGCTTCTAACATTTGATTCCAATCAACATTTGCGAGTAACTTATCCATGTGCAATCACCTCCAGCTCTACTTGATCTTGATGAATTCCTTCTATTGCTTGCTGGATCGCTGTTTCCTCACCATTTAAATGAACAACTAAACTACCGTAAGAACCGTTATTCGTTTGTGCGATATTTCCTTGCAAAATGCTAACTTCTATATCACTACGTTGCATTAATCGTTGAAGCACCGGTCTTTCTACAGCCTCACCGATAAACTGCAAACGAATCACTTTTCCATCTGGATATTTTTCAATTAAACTTTCAATCGTTTCATTTGTATCTTCAGAATCTGTTAACTGCTGTACAAATCGTTTCGTAATATCTTGCTTCGGATTACGGAATACATCAAGTACTGGACCCGTTTCTACAATCTTTCCTCTCTCCATTACCGCCACTCGATTACAAATCTTTCGAATTACGTGCATCTCATGTGTAATGAGTACAATTGTTAAACCAAGGCGCTTATTAATGTCTAATAGTAAATCCAAAATTTGATCTGTCGTTTCTGGATCAAGAGCCGACGTTGCTTCATCACATAAAAGTACTTGTGGGTTGTTAGCTAATGCTCTTGCAATCCCAACGCGTTGTTTTTGTCCCCCGCTCAGCTGAGATGGGTACGCGTCTCCTCTTCCTTCTAATCCAACAAGATGAATTAATTCATTAACACGTTTTCTTCTCTTCGTTTTATCAACACCTGCAATTTCAAGTGGAAACTCTATATTTTCACGTACAGTTCGTGACCAAAGTAAGTTAAAGTGCTGAAAAATCATTCCGATTTCTTGCCTTGCCTTACGAAGTTCACTTCCTGTAATTGCTGATATAACACGATTCGCAATTGTAATTTGGCCAGAAGTCGGTTTCTCTAACTGATTAAACAATCTGATTAAAGAACTTTTCCCAGCGCCGCTATATCCGATAACACCAAATATTTCGCCTTTTTCTATTTTTAAATTGGCGTTATCTACAGCAGTGACATCACCGCTTTTCGCCTTATATATTTTCCTTACATTCTCTAATAGAATCATGATGTTCACCCCTTTTTTGTTTAGATAGACTCCGCATTTTTTTATTTTTGATGCGTGTAGTCCACCGCTATCACTACTTTTATTATTTGAATGTCCTCCACATTCAAACAACAAAAAACCTTTCCGCTTTAGAGAAGCAGAAAGGTTTATATGCGTATATAACAACATTATCCCTCTCTCTCATCTCTCAAAGCATTCGCTTTGCAGGAATTGGCACCATTTCAACATAAGTTGACGGTTGCCGGGCTTCACAGGGCACAGTCCCTCCACCTCTCTTGATAAGAGAAATCAGATTCAATTTTCGTCTGATTTGAAATTTATGAAATTGTCTATATTTTATGACTTGAATTGTATCAATATACACTTACCATGTCAACAGAAATTTTCGTAAAAAATGAAACTTCAGAATTTTAAGCACCTACTGACATCGGTTTACATATATGAAACATTGATTCAACTAATAACATCGTTCGGTACGTTCCCGAATATTGTACACGCCCATCGTTCATTAACATTTGCAATCGTACATTTCCATTCACCAATTGCTCTATATCTTTTTCATCTAAGCAAATGATTTGTTCCGTTCCTCTTTCCTCATGTAGCAGCTCTATATAATCTCTTGAAATTTGTAACGAACAACTTTCATCTCTAAAACGGAAATTAACAGTTTTTTCCTCTCGTCTTAAAAGCGGTTCTAAATGATATTGACCATTAGCGTAATTTACAAATGATTGAAGCAAAGAATATAATCTCACCCTAAATCACATCCTTCATATCACTTTCTATTACATACCATTCCCTCTCACTAAAGAGCAATCCTGTTATTTTCGCTCGACAAATACTGTATCCATCCTGCATCTCGACATATTTCCCAAGAAATATGTCGAGGCGGCAAAAATTTTGCCGCCTACTTTAATTCCGTATATAAATATTCAACCGAATGAAATGCATATATCTTCTTCATCAGTGTCCCATTTTCAAAAACAAGTAAACAAGGTACACTTTCAATCCCATACTCTTTCGCTAAATGCGGAGCATAATTTAAATCTAACATCCCAATTTTGAGGCCTTCAATTGTCATCTCAACGACTGTTAACATCTTTTTTGCTAATTGGCATGTTCCACACATTGGAGTATATACATATAACACTGTTTTTTCTTCGTTATCTATTAGGGCTGTAGCTTCGGCTCCTGTCCAATCAATCACTTCTATCATTCCTTACCGTAAATATTCTGTATAAACGTCAATGTCGGCTCCCCATAATACATTTGCTAAGTGTGTAGATGGCGCAGTTGCCACTTCTCGGTACGAGCGATCAATATAGATATGCTCGGCTTGCGGAAATTCTTTTCGAAATTGTTTCCTTAACTTTTCTCCAGCATCATCAGCATCCACTAGCACATACACTTCCTTATCAAAAAACTGATCAACGAGCTCATCCATTTTCGACAAACCAATTGTACCATTTGTACAAACAATTTCCACTGGTTCACGAATAATAGATTCAATCTTTCTTCTATCTGATGTACCTTCTACAATAATGACTTTTTCTACATAAATCATATGTCATCACCCGATCACCATATACTATATAACCTTGAACTTAGTATATAGTATATTCGTTATTTTCATGTTGTTTCCTGTTTATTTTTGCAAAAGAAAAGCGGAAGCGACTGTTTAGCCCTGTTGGCTAAGGTTCTTCCGTACAGAAGACGCTTTTTTTCTTCCCGTGCGGAAGGTTCTTAGACATGAAGGGCTAGGAGGTGGAGCTAGACAATGAAAAGCGGAAGCGGCTCGTTTAGAACAAGAATGTACCCGAACTCCTTCACTCAAGGCTCTTTTCGCCTCAAGTGAAGGAGTGAAATGCCCAACTTTTTATTCCTTTTGGCTAAAGTTCTTTCGCACAGAAAACGCTTTTTTGTCTTCTTGTGCAGAAGATTCTTAGACGTGAAAAGCTAGACAACGAAAAACAAAAGCGGCTAGACCTGCATAAAGATTAAACAAAAAAGTTTTTTCAAAAAACGTTCTCCTACACGATAATTAGTATATGATTCTACATTCATTATTTTACACAAAATAAAAAAGGACAGCACAAAGGCTGTCCTTTAGTCGACTATAATTAGTCTTGGTTTGTCATTTCTGCATATTTTTCTGCAGTTAATAACTTCTCAACTTGGCTTGCATCAGAAAGTTCAACTTTAACCATCCATGCACCCTCGTATGGAGATTCGTTAACAAGTTCTGGTTGGTCACTTAATTCTTCGTTTACTGCTACAACTTTACCGCTTACAGGTGCGTATAACTCAGAAACTGTTTTAACAGATTCTACGCTTCCGAATGGCTCGTCAGCTTCGATTGTTGCACCTACTTCAGGAAGTTCAACGAATACGATATCGCCTAGCTCACCTTGTGCAAAGTGAGTAATACCGATAACAACTTCATTACCTTCAGTTTTTACCCATTCGTGTTCTTCAGAGTAACGTAAATTATTTGGAATGCTCATGACTGTACCTCCAGTGAATGTATTAATTATGTAAAAATACCTTATTGGTACTTTTTCCACACACTTTCAAACTGCTCTTCGTTAAAACCAAGTGTTACATTCGTTCCATCTGTTACAATTGGACGTTTGATCAACATGCCATCAGATGCTAAAAGCTCATACATTTCGTCTTCGCTTGCATCTTTCAACTTATCTTTTAGACCAAGTTCACGGTAACGCATTCCACTTGTATTAAAGAATTTTTTTAATGGTAATTCACTTTTTTCATGTAAATTACGTAAATCTTCTTTTGATGGTGGATTTTCAACAATATGAATCATCTCATATGCTACATCGTTTGCCTCAAACCATTTCTTTGCCTTTTGACATGTGCCACACTTTGGATATGAATAAAATGTTACTGTCATAAATTCACCTACTTTTTTACTAACCTTTACCTTTATCATATAGAAAACGTTTTATTATTTCAAACCATTATTCGCTAAACTTTTACTTATTTCGTGATAATTTTTAATAATCCTGCGAATTTTTCTTATTTTTCCGCCATTTGTTAAGAAAAAAATAAATATATAAATTTTTTAAAATTCTGCACCAAACATATATCTTAAACAAGCGTTTGATTAATTTCTTATTTTTCTTTCTTAACCTTTGAACTACATGAGTTTCTTTCTACCGAACATACAGCTTAAACAAACGTTTGATTAATTCTCCATTTTTCTTTGTTAACCCTTGAGCTGCATCGGTTTCTTCCTACCGAGCATACAGCTTAAACAAACGTTTGATTAATTTCTTATTTTTCTTTCTTAACCTTTGAACTACATGAGTTTCTTTCTACCGAACATACAGCTTAAACAAACGTTTATTTTAAAAAAATAAGAAGCCTTTTTTACAGGCTCCTTCATCATCGACTTAAGTAATCCGAAATGGTTTGAAATACTACTATATACATATTATGAATATTTCGATCGGAAACAGTATCATTATATAATCCCATACCCCAATATTGACCTTCAGGGTTCCCCATATTTACAAACCCTTGCGTATACGTCATCGTTTTATCCTTTGGGGTATTATCATAATCTAAATCCTTGTTAGTAAAAATTAAATACGGTCTATCTTGCAAACCAATAAAAAATACCGGCTTCTTTAACGATAAAAATAAGTCCGTATACTGCTCCTTTGATGCCTCTTTAAAGTATTCTTTCATAACGAAAAAACCATCAACTTTTGCTGATTTCTCCTGCATTTCTTCTAACTTTATACTTTCAAACTTTACATTCCTAAACGTATCTTTCGGCTTTTCTCCAACAACTCCAATTACGAGTGCTCTTCCGTTATATTCTAATTTTTCTCCTTCGTTATTCTTTGCACACCCAGCACCTACTAGGCATAACAATATAAAAACTAAAAAATATGATAAACGCTTCATTTAGCACCCTCCCCCTTCTTTTTAGTCAAGTGACAAAAACGTAAGGTTAATTCAAGAAAATGTAAGTAAAATCGATAGCCCAATTCACGTTTCTATATTATAATCAATTGAATTTACTTACATTACTAAACATAGGAGATCAACATGAAGAAATTTAAACTTTCATCTTTTCTTCCGTTAAGTTATATACTTCTACTCGTACTCGTAAGTCCCCTTTACGATGTATTAAATAAAACAACTGTTCACGCAGTAGACGTTACAACTGTAGTAGATGATTGGATTCCATTTGTAAAAGCATTTATTATTCCTTATTTACTTTGGTTTCCATACTTATACGGTGCACTTATTTATTACTGCTTCGCTGACCGAAAGCAATATTATGTCACTTTAAGTAGTGTTATTTTTGGAAAGCTTGCTTGTTTTTCTATTTATTATTTTTGGCAAACAACTGTACCGCGTCCGACTGTCGTTGGAACAGATGTATTTTCTGAACTAGTTCGCTATATTTATAGTATCGATCAACCGGTAAACTGTTTCCCTAGCATTCACGTTCTTACTACATTTGTAATTATGTTAGCTGCCTTTAAGCGTAGAGAACAACATGCTTTTGAATATTACATCCTTACTTTCTTCGGTACACTTATTATTTTATCAACGCTATTTACGAAGCAACATGCCTTTGTAGATGCCGTTTCTGGAATGACACTTGCAAGCATACTTTACTTCGGTGTTCAACTTTTATTAGCAAAAGAAACAGTACGTGTTCCAGTAAAACAAAATCATAAAATGTAACATAAAAAAGCAGACTGTGGCTTCTCAGTCTGCTTTTATCTATTATTAAGGAGATTTTCAATTTAAGATTGCGGTACAGTCATATCACCAGAATGAATACGACCTGCTTTTTTAAGAGCAATGTAAAGTATATAAGAAACAGCTACTGGAATGACGATATAAGTAATTACCATCGCCGGGACAACTTCCCATCCTTCGCTGGAAATTAAATTAATTGGTGCGATAAGAGAACTTAATCCAAGACCTGCAATTTCTTTTCCTGCTTCCAGTTGGAAAATTAATGCGGATACCGGACCGACTATAGCACTGGCGACGACAGTTGGGACGAGAATCATTGGATTTTTAGTGATATTTGGCAACTGTACTTTCGGAGTACAAAGAGCTTGAGCTAATATGCCACCTAAATTGTTTTCTTTCGCTGATATGACAGAGAATCCGATAAACTGAGCGACGCATCCGGCAAGAGCTGCACCACCTGCAACACCGTCTAAGCTAAGTGCGATCGCTAACGCAGCTGATGAAGCTGGCGAGATAAGTAATAGTCCCCAAACTACTGCAATGACGATAGAAGCGATGAATGGGCTACCAGCTGAGCTATCTTTAATGAACGCTCCAACTGCATTTAAAACAGGAGTAATATTATGAGATAACCAAATACCAACTAAACCAGAACCTAATATGGCCGCAAATGGAACGAGCATCATATCTAAAGCAGTTTTTCCGCTTAAACGTTTACCAATATATACAGCTAAAGTTGCTGTTAATAAAGCACCGATTGGCTCACCTGTTTTAATAATTAGACCAGCTTCAGTAATTGAAATGGATCCGGCACCAATTGCTCCAGCCACCATAGCCGAGAAGATTACAAGACCATTTGCACCGAGCATAAAAGCAATTCCTGCACCAATCGCTGGTGCCATTAGTGATTTTGCAACAACTCCAATTGTAATAAGCAACGGAATATCAACAATTCTTCCTATATTTTCGATTAGTAAACCAATTCCGAGGGATACGAAAATACCTTGTGCGATACCAGCAGATGCTTTAAATACACGAGACATTATATATTCCTTCATTTGTTTCACCTTCTCCTATAAGTTAGTAACCAATTGTTTTCATATAATCACGTAAAATATCGTTTGATTTTGCGAATCGAGATTCTTCATCCTCTGTTAAATTGAGTTCTACAATTTCTCTTATACCGTCTCTAGTAATAATAGCTGGTACTCCTGTACAAATATCATATTCACCGTACTCACCATCTAAAATAGCTGATACAGCAATGACACGGTGATCATCATTAAAGATTGAGCTTGCAATATATGCTAGAGAATTTCCGATTCCGTAATAAGTAGTTCCTTTACGTTTATAAATTTCCCATCCGGCTTTTGCAGTCTTCTCAACGATTTCATCTAAATCTATTTCACCAAATCGTTCTTTTTGTTCTTCTAAAATTTGCAGAATTGGCTTTCCACCAACAGTTACATGAGACCAAGCAACCATTTGAGAATCACCATGTTCTCCTAATGAATACCCATGAATACTACGAGGATCTACATGTAACATTTCAGATAAAATTGTTCTTAGGCGAGAAGAATCTAATGATGTTCCTGTACCGATTACGCGATTTCTAGGTAATCCAGATAATTTCCATACTTCATATGTGATAATATCAACTGGGTTCGATGCGAGTAAGAAAATACCATCAAATCCACTTGCCATTACGCCGCCAACAACACTTTCCATAATCTTCGCACTCGCTCCTAAAGTATCTAAGCGACTTTGTCCAGGTTTTGGTGCTGGTCCTGCAGTAATAATGACAATGTCCATATCTTTGCAGTCTTCATAGCTTCCTGCATATACTTTTGTTCTTGTATTTGTAAAGTTAATGCAATGTGATAAATCCATTGCTTCCCCAACTGCACGTTCATGATTTATATCAATTAATAATAGTTCTTCGCAAATTCCTTGATTTACAATGGAATACGCACAACTTGATCCAACTAATCCAGTACCGATAATTGCAATTTTTCTTGTATGTCTTTTCATAGCAATCTCTCCTAAGTGATCATATAATCTATTTCTTTTGTTCTTTACACTCTTAATTATAGAGGTTCTCACGATAGAAACCATGGATACTTTGTGAAATATTGAGCAAAGTATTTGTCCTTTTTGTGAATTGTTATATTACATTTTCGTCATATTTGTTACAACTGGAAAAATATTTATTATGTATTTATTGACATACAAAAAAATAAAACGAGCGAATCTATTTTCGCCCGTTTTTTCATCCTATTATTCTGCACTTAACTGACTTTTTAATTGCTGCACGATCATCGGATTCGCAGGTGCTGCCGGTTTGTAATAACTCTTTTGCTTTGCGTACTCATACATATTACGTTGACGCATTTCATCTTGATTACGAATTTGGATTAACGTTTGATGTAACTGTTCATTATCAGACTGAGAAATATAATTTGCATAACTTGTTAAACTTGCATTTAATCCTGCTAAATAATCATTTACCATATCTTTTTCATTCATCTTTCTCTTCCTCCTATCCTAGGAAAGTCATTAATTGCTGTTTCGTATTTCTTGCATCTTGCGCATCTTTTTGTAGCATTTGTTTCAGTTGTGGATCTGTACACGTCTGTGCATACTGCTCCAACTTGTTAATAATCGTTGCGTGTCCACCAATTAAATGACGTAAGTTTTCTACTTCAAGCTCTGTTAAATTTTGCATGGAATACTCCTACCTTTCTTCTTTCATTCTTCCTTAGTATTCTGTTCTTTTTAAATCGTATTCATTAAAAAGTCTGCTAAATAATCATTTAACTAAAAAGAGCCTCTAAACGATTAGAGGCTCTTTCTACTTAAATTCCTTTCCGCTTCTTCAATCGCCCGTTGCATTTGTATTAACGGATTTTCAATCATTTTCCCATGCCCTGTCGCCAATAAAGACGGCTTATACTCCAGCAATTTCTGAGCACTCGTTAATGAAACTTCTGCATCCCAAGTCCCAAACATAGGAAACGGGAAAAGCCACTTCAACTGTCCTGCTACCGCTAATCCTCCTCTCGTTTGAAATGCATCTCCAACAATGAGTGCATCATTTCTTGTGTCTAAAAATGCCATTGATCCTGGTGTATGACCTGGAGCTCCAATCGCTACAAGAGAACCAACTTTATCTCCCTCTTGAAGAAAAATATCTGGGATCGTATGTATCTGTTTTGACACTCCCACTTTTATTGGTGTATTTCGTTCTCCCTCTTGTAGTGCCTTATCTCCTTCAAGTAAACAAGCATCTCTTTTAGAAATATAGACTGGAACATCGGGCATCTCTTGCTTTATCGCATCAAGCGCTCCTACATGGTCATCATGCGCATGTGTAATAACGATATTCGTAATCGGTTTTCCTATTTTCCGAGCTGATTGTAAAATCTTCTTTGCACAAAACGGTAAGGCCGCATCAATTAAAGTTAATCCTGTTTCTTCTTCAACGAAGTAACAGTTAATTGGAAATAGACGCGGTAAAAATGCAATTTGATGCACTGTTTCTACGCTTATTACCTTCATCTTCTTTACCTCCATAAAAAAGAGCTGTTTACACATACATATGTAAAACAGCTTTATTCAAGAATTCAGCAATAAAAAAACCAGTAGCCAACTGGCTACTGGTTCTCTCTCATCTATTAAACTGTGTAACGCTCATCTTCTAAAATTTTCGCAGCGATTTCACGTTTCTTCGGAATTACATTAAGTGGTGTGTGGCGAGTTAATTTACGTAATGATGATAACATCATGCGCAGCATGTCGCCATTTTCAACTGCGATAAGTGTTTCTTTCGCATCTGCTTCGATTTCGTTAAATGCTTCTTGGCAGAATACTTCAGTGTATAACACTTTTTGTTTATTCTTTTCAAGACCAGTTGTTTTGATTGCTTTTTCTGTACGAAGAACAGCTGACTCCATTGCGTATAGGTTGCTTACGATGTCAGCGATATTCACAAGAATTTCTTGCTCTTTATCTAATGCTTTACCGTATTTTTGAGCAGCTAATCCAGCTACCATTAAGCCGATTTTCTTCGCATTAGTTACTAAATACTTTTGAAGTGCTAATGGCTCATCGCCTACTTCTTCTGGCATCATCATCATTAACTCTTCTTGTAATTTTTGTGCTTTTTGAAGAAGTGGTAATTCACCTTTCATCGCTTTACGTAAGAACGTACCTGGTACGATTAGGCGGTTAATTTCGTTCGTTCCTTCGAAAATACGGTTAATACGAGAATCGCGGTACATTCTTTCAATCTCGTATTCTGCCATAAATCCGTAACCACCGTGAATTTGAACACCTTCATCTACTGTATAGTCTAATACTTCAGAACCGAATACTTTGTTTAAAGAGCACTCGATTGCATATTCAGCGATAGAAGCTGCTACTGCTTTACCGTCTTTTACTTCTTCTTCAGATAATGTGCTCATGCGGCTTTCGAATAAACCTACTGTACGATATACAGAACTTTCAGCTGCATATGTTTTTGCTGCCATATTCGCAAGTTTCTCTTGAATTAATGGGAAGCGAGCGATTGGTTGCTTGAACTGTTGACGTTGGTTTGCATATTGTGCTGAAATTTCTACTGCACGTTTCGCAGATCCAACTGTACCAACACCTAATTTATAACGACCGATATTTAAAATGTTGAACGCGATAATATGACCTTTACCGATTTCACCAAGTAAGTTTTCTTTCGGCACTAACGCATCTTCTAAAATTAACGTACGAGTTGATGAACATTTAATCCCCATTTTCTTTTCTTCTGGGCTTGTAGATACACCAGCGTATTCTTTCTCTACGATAAATGCTGAGAAATGCTCTCCATCAATTTTTGCATATACAACGAATACGTCAGCGAATGCAGAGTTTGTAATCCACTGTTTCTCACCGTTTAATACATAATGTGTACCTTCTGCATTTAAACGTGCAGTTGTTTTTGCGCCTAATGCGTCAGATCCTGAACCTGGCTCAGTTAATGCGTATGCAGCTAATTTTTCACCAGTTGCAAGTAATGGTAAATACTTTTTCTTTTGCTCTTCGTTACCGAATAATACGATGGGTAAAGATCCGATACCTACGTGAGCACCGTGAGTGATTGCAAAACCACCAGCGCGAGAGAATTTCTCTGCGATTAACGCTGAACTTACTTTATCAAGACCAATTCCGCCGTACTCTTCTGGCACGTCAGCGCCTAATAAACCAAGCTCCCCAGCTTCTTTTAAAAGACGAACTGAACGATCAAATTCATGTTGCTCTAAATATTCAAGCTCTGGAAGAACTTCATTTACGATAAAGTCCTCTGTCGTTTTTGCAATCATTTTATGCTCAGATGAAAAATCTTCTGGCGTAAACACTTGATCAATCGTAATCTCATCAACTAAAAAGCTACCGCCTTTAACCGCATTTCCTACTGTTTTTTCCATGAAAATTTCCTCCTTCATATTTTCATGAGCAGCTTCTCTCTTTTTGAAAGAAGCTGGCTCTCCCGTTTATTTTTTATAAACCTTTGTTGCTTCCATTCTTTGCTTTAGCGTCGTCTCGTTCTGAGCAAGCCGCTTGCACTTTTTTTATAATCCAGTTCCAGTGGCTAGAACAGTCGGTCGTTTCACCCCTTCCTGTGAGGCAAAAAGCGCCTCTTCGTCAGGGCTTCCAACGCCCTTCTGTTCTGAGCGAGCCACCTGCACTTTTTATCTAATCCAGTTCCAGCGGCTAGAATGTTCGGTGGCTTCGCTTCTTCCTGCGAGGCAAAAAGCGCCTCTACGTCTGAAGCTCCATCCCCCTCACATTCTGAACGAGCCGCTTCCACTTTTTATAGTAATTCAAATACTCCCGCTGCTCCCATTCCGCCGCCAATACACATTGTTACGATACCGAATTGTTCGTTGCGGCGTTTCATTTCGTGAATAAGAGATAATGTTAGTTTTGCTCCTGTACAGCCAAGTGGATGTCCAAGTGCGATTGCACCACCGTTTACGTTTACTTTTTCTTCATCTAAACCAAGTTCACGAATAACTTGGATCGATTGAGAAGCGAATGCTTCATTTAGTTCGAATAAGCCAATATCAGATAGCTCTAAGCCAGCTAGTTTTAACGCTTTTGGAATTGCAGCGATTGGGCCGATTCCCATTACTTCTGGTGGTACGCCAGCTACTGCAAATGAACGGAATTTCGCAAGTGGCTTCATGCCATCGCTCACTGCTTTTTCACGATCCATTAATAGTACAGATGCTGCACCGTCACTCATTTGTGAAGAGTTACCAGCTGTTACAGAACCGCGAACGTTAAATGCTGGACGTAATTTACCTAAAATGTCTAGCGTCGTCTCTGCTCTTACACCTTCGTCTTGTGCGAAAATGATTGTTTCTTCTTGCAGTTTATTGTTTGAGCCAACCGAGCGTAATGTCACATCTACAGATACTGTTTCATCAGCAAAGTTTCCTGCCGCTAATGCTTTGGCAGCACGTTGATGACTTCTTACTGCAAATGCATCTTGCTCTTCACGAGAAATTCCATATTTCACAGCAACTTGCTCTGCTGTATGTCCCATACCCATATAATATTCTGGAGCCGCTTCTACAAGGCGACTGTTCGGACGAACAACGTGTCCCATCATTGGAACTAAACTCATTGATTCCGCTCCGCCTGATAATACAGCTTCAGAGTGACCAAGCATAATGCGCTCTGCTCCGTAAGCGATACTTTGTAAACCAGAAGAACAGTAACGGTTAATTGTAATAGCTGGAACATCGTAAGAAAGTCCTGCTAGTCCGCCGATATTACGAGCCATATTTAAACCTTGTTCTGCTTCTGGCATCGCACAACCGAAAATTAAATCATCGATTGGTCCTTCATAATTTGCACGCTTTAACGTTTCCTTTACTACTAACGCCCCTAGATCGTCAGGACGAACTGTTTTTAATGAACCCCTCTTTGCTTTTCCAATTGGTGTTCTTGCTCCCGCAACAATGACAGCTTCTCTCATGAACGATATCTCCCCTCGTTATTAGTTACGTAATGGCTTTCCTTTTACAAGCATGTGCTGCATTCTTGCTTGTGATTTCATCTCACTTACTAAGCTAATAAATGCTTCACGTTCTACATCTAATAAATACTGCTCATCAACTTCTGTTCCGTACGGCACTTTTCCGCCCGCAATGACATATGCAAGTTTCTTCGCAATGTGAAGATCATGTTCAGAAATGTAACCTGATAAATGCATTGCTTCTGCACCAAGTACAAGAGTTGCATATCCTGTTTCACCAACAACTGGTATCTTTTTACGAATCGGTGCTTTATAGCCAGCTTCATATAAAGCAAGTGCTTTCTGTTTCGCATCATATAGTAAGTGATCACCATTCACACTAATACCGTCTTTATCGCCTAAGAAGTTGTTCAATACAGCTTCTTGTGCTGATGTAGAAACTTTCGCCATCGCTACAGATTCGAACACTTTATTCGCAACTTTTTGCAGATCAAACTCTACACCGTTTGGCATTTTATTTAAGTGTTTAATGTATAACTCTTTATTACCGCCTCCGCCAGGGATTAAGCCAACACCAACTTCTACTAAGCCCATATACGTTTCACTAGAAGCTTGAATGCTAGCTGCTGGTAAGCAAACTTCTGTACCTCCGCCAAGCGTCATACCGTATGGTGCTGCTACAACTGGCTTAGAAGAGTACTTAATTTTCGTCATTGCATCTTGGAAGTTTTTCACAACCCACTCAATTTCAAAGTAGTTGTCATCTTGCGCTTCCATTAAGATCATTGCTAGGTTCGCACCAACGCAGAAGTTCTTCGATTGGTTACCAATAACAAGACCCTTATAATTCTTTTCTACTTCATCAACAGCGTAGTTAATCATTTGCGTAATATCCATACCGATTGCATTGCTCTTCGAATGGAACTCTAAACAAAGGATGCCGTCGCCTAAATCAATTAAGCTCGCTCCGCTATTTTTCTTTAATACACCATTTTTCGCTTTTAATTGCTTAAGAGAAATTGCTTTTTTATTACGCTCGATTAGCTTATATTCGCCATTATCATAATAGTAGCTATCGCCGTTATCATGTTTATAGAAAGTAGTGAAACCTTTCTCTAACATTTCTTTCACCCAAGTAGGAACAACTACGCCGTTTTCTTCCATCTTTTGAACAGATTTTTCAACGCCGATTGCATCCCAAACTTCAAACGGTCCTTGCTCCCAGCCAAAGCCCCACTTCATCGCTTCGTCAATTGCAACAATATCGTCAGCAATTTCTTTATGAAGTTTTGCAGAGTATAAAAGAGTTGGTGTAATGATGTTCCATAACAACTCTCCTGCACGGTCTTTCGCGTATACAAGCGCTTTCAATTTATTCGCTAATCCTTTTTCTTGTTTACTTAACTCTACGGATGCAGCTTTTAATTTTTTACGCGCTTCGTATTCCATCGTTTCAGGATTTAATTCTAAAATTTCTTTTCCTTGTTTTAAGAAGAAGCCTTGACCCGTTTTACTTCCAAGCCATTTTTTCTCAAGCATGTCATGCATGAAAGCTGGTACTTTAAATACATCACGCTCTTCTTCTTGTACGTTTTCATACACGTTATTTGCAACGTGTACGAATGTATCTAAACCGACAACATCTAATGTGCGGAACGTTGCGCTCTTTGGACGACCAATAAGTGGGCCTGTTACAGAATCAACTTCCCCAATGCTATAGCCGCGTTTTACCATCTCTTGAAGAGTAACAAGTAAGCCGTACGTACCGATGCGGTTTCCAATAAAGTTTGGTGTATCTTTTGCGATAACAACGCCTTTTCCAAGAACGTCTTCGCCAAATAGTTTCATGAAGCTTAATACTTGTGGATCTGTTTCTTTCGTCGGTATTACCTCTAGAAGTTTTAAATATCGTGGTGGGTTAAAAAAGTGTGTGCCTAAGAAGTGTTTCTGGAAGTCGTCTGAACGACCTTCTGCCATTTTTTCAACTGAAATGCCTGACGTATTCGAGCTTACAATAGAACCCGGTTTACGAACAGCGTCTACTTTTTCAAATAATTTCTTTTTAATATCTAAGTTTTCAACTACTACTTCAATAATCCAATCTACATCAGCTAGAAGCTCAAGATCATCTTCTAAGTTACCTGCTTCAATCAGTGCTAGATTTCCTTTCACTGTCAGAGGAGCTGGTTTTTGCTTCAATAGTTTCTGTACAGCCGTATTACTAAAACGATTTCTCACACTTTTATGTTCTAATGTAAGTCCCTTCGCTTCCTCTTCTTTCGTAAGCGCAGGTGGTACAATATCAAGCAATAATGTCGGAATACCAATATTAGCTAAGTGTGCCGCAATTCCCGAACCCATTACGCCTGAACCTAGAACAGCAGCCTTTTTAATTTGGAACATCCAATTCTCCCCCTATTCTTGAATGAATGCTCATTCAATTTTTCGACATAAGTCGCAATCAATGAGTGAGCCTCTACTAATAAATATATGATACTGTTTAAATTTTCGCAATATATTTATTGATAAAATTTTCTGAAATAAATATTTTTCTTTCATTTGGCTATGCTATACATGTGTATTTTCTTTGTTTAAATGCACTTTTCCTTTTTATAATCTGACGAAACTGGAGGAATATATATGGCAAAACTTAAGAAGAACCCTTCAAAGGCTGGAATTAGTGCAGCTAGTGTAACTGGAAACGCAGGTCCACATAATCATGGTGTTGAAAAAGGACGCCAAGGTAATAACCAACAATATAAGAAGCATAATATGGGCGAAAAATAACGCTATATTTTTGGGCAGAGAACGTGGCATAATGATTAATGGCTACTTTTTCTGCCCAATTTATTTGTACATATGGAAAACAAAAGAGGGAACGATGATGAAACGAACAATAGTTATGATTGTAATGATTGCTACACTATTTACAGGGATGATTTTCTTCTCTTATGCACAAAGGCAACAAGCTGTAAGAGCTGATCAACCTAACATTACTGGGCAATATGGGGTTACAATCGATGCAAACACAGGTGAAATTTTGTATGGGAAACGCGAAGACGAACGTTCTTATCCGGCTAGTATAGCCAAAATGATGACAACCCTTCTTTTACTAGAGAATGTAAAAGAAGATGAAGAAATTACGGTTACAGAAAATGCAATTAAAACAGAAAGTCAAAGCAAGAAAATTAAACTTCGTGCTGGAGAAAAATTAAAGCGTGATGAGGCATTAAAACTTATGCTTATCATTAGTGCAGATCCAATAGCTGAATCAATTGCAGAACATATTGCAGGATCAAAAAATGAATTTGTGAAAATGATGAATGCTAGAGCGAAGGAACTTGGTACAAAGCATGCGACTTTCAAGAACGCAAGTGGTGCTGATGCAATTGGGAATAAAGTATCACCATATGACATTGCTATTATTACGAAAGAAGCATTAAAGTATCCAGTTGTTTTAGAATATATGAATTCAACACGTACAACTCTACATACTTCAGAACGCTCTCCAAACATCGCAAACTATGGACGAGAAGAACTATATGACGATCCATATGCGATTGGAAGTAAAAGCGGTCTATCAGCACTCGGCAAATATACGGTCGTAACAGTGGATGAAAAAGACGGTAAACGCGTCATTAATGTTGTATTATCTTCTTCTCGCACGCAACTATACCCTGATACGAAAAAAATGGCACATTACGCATTTCAGCAATTAAAATAACCAAGGAGTATTTTCTCCTTGGTTATTTTTTAACCATACCTTTTAACACGAACGCAACGTTTGCTGGACGCTCTGCTAGACGACGCATGAAGTAGCCATACCAGTCATTTCCATAAGGTACGTAAACACGCATTTTGTAACCTTCTTTTACTAGCTCAAGTTGACGCTCATTACGAATACCATATAACATTTGGAATTCAAATTGATCCCTTGGAATGTTGTGTTCTTCGGCAAGTTTTTTCGTATATTCAATAATCGCTTCGTCATGTGAAGCAATTGCAGTATAATTCCCATTTAATAAGTGCATTTTAATAATTTTTTTATAATTGTCATCTACATCTTTCTTGTCCGGGAACGCCACTTCTTCAGGTTCTTTATAAGCCCCTTTTACAAGACGTAAATTCGGACTATAAGCATTTAATTCTTCCATATCTTTTTCTGTACGATATAGGTAAGCTTGAATAACTGTACCAATATTATCGTATTCAGATTTTAATTGTTTAAAGATCTCAATTGTTTTCCCGCAGCGCGTATAGTCTTCCATATCAATTGTAATAAACACACCATTTTCTTTTCCAGCTTCTAAAATACGGCGCATATTGTTCATTACGATTTCATCAGAGATATCTAATCCCATAGAAGTCATTTTTAAAGAAAGCTGCGAATTAAGACCTTCTCTTCCAATTGCACGAATCGCTTCAATCGATTCGCTAGCCATTTCATTTGCTTCCGCTTCGTTATCAACGAATTCACCTAAATAATCGATCGTTACACAAAGACCTTGCTTATTTAATGCTTTAATTGCAGCTGTCGCTAATTCAATCGTCTCCCCTGCGACGAAGCGACCTGCACCAAAGCGCAAACCGTACTTTTTAGCCAGTTTTGTTAGCGCTTTATTTTTTGACAAGAAAAGAAACGAATTTCGCATTAATTGTTCCATGTAATTCACCCCTATGACTGTGATTTATCTGTTTTTTACCCCTCTTCAAAATTATATCATTGTTTAAAATTATTGGATACAAATAATTATTTAGATAATTTATAAAATACTATAAAAACATTTAAAAACCTATATTCTCGCATGTAAATATGAAGGGAATATTTTTCGACATTTAGAAAAAACGGGTTTACTAGGCATAAAATAGGCATGTCGAAAATATTCGACATGCTTATAAAACCCTTAATATTCCATGTAAATTATATAAGGATATTAATAAAGAAAACTTGAGGTAACATTCGCCTCAAGTTTTCTCACTGCTCATTTCGCTTCTCTTCATTCAGCCTTTTAATATCCGTAATTAACTGCACCATCTCTTCTTTCGCATCTGGATATGTCTCATTCCAATGCTTCACTAATGCCGGCATCGTCTTCGCTATGTAAGAATACAGTGCCCACTTCTGTACCTGTTCTTTTCTCTCTTCGCTACTCTCTCCAAGTAACAGCTCAGTGTATTTCTCTAGTAACCCGTCAAACTGCTCGTTAAACTTTTCATTCATCTTATTTACCTCCTATATGAAAAAAGCAGCGAAAACCGCTGCTTTTTCTTATAATTTTGATCGAACAGAGTTTAATTTCTTCTCCATTGTGCTTACTTTATCACGACGATCATCAATACGAATTGTTGTTGCAACACGCTGTGCACCTTTCGTATAAGGCACTTCATGCATTTGTTGAATTACTTCTAGAATAACAGGAAGATCTCCTTCAATAACTGTATTCATCGGTGTTAGTTGATACTTCACGCGATCTGCATTTTTCTCTAGCACCTTTTGTACTTCTGCTACATATTCACTAACACTTGGATTACCTGTTCCTACCGGAATAATCGATACGTCAACAATTGCCATAGTAATTTGCCTCCTATAATCGCTTCTTATATATCCATTGTCTATTTTACCGAAATCCTCATCATTTTACTAATATGTTACTCTTCCACTTTAAACTGCTCGACTAATCTTTCTAAATCTCTCATATGCTCTGTCAAACTTTCCATCGTGTGAGCTACCTTTTCTAAATGATTAACCTGTGATTCCGTTGCAGCATGTACCTCTTCGGAAACAGCTGCACTTTCTTGACTCGTACCAGCAATTGTATGCATTACCGCTGTAATTTCTCCTTGCTCGTAACCTATGTTATGTACCTCTTCTACAATTTTTTTAACTGAAGTACTAATCGTATTTACAACTGACATAATTGTGCGGAACTCCATTTCCGCCTCTGTCGTCACTTTATTTTGCACATCTGCAATGTCTTTCAATTTACTTACAACTTCTACAACCCTTTTTACTTCTACTTGCACATCACCAATCATCGTTGTAATTTCTCCTGTTGCCTCTTTTGATTGTTCCGCTAATTTCCGAACCTCTTCAGCAACAACCGCAAATCCCTTACCTTGCTCACCTGCACGGGCAGCTTCAATTGAAGCATTTAAAGCAAGTAAATTTGTTTGATCCGAAATACCTTTTATTAACTCAACAACATTTTGAATCGATCCAACTCTTTGTTCTAACTTACCGGATGCTTCTTCTGTATGAACAACAATCGAAGATGATTGTCCCCTCGTACGGACTAAGTTCCTCATTGTATTTAATCCTTGCTTAGATGCCTCTTCCGCTTTGCCAGCCACTCCTTTTATTTCATCAACAGAGCTATTCATTTGTTCCACTGACTCCGCCATATTTTCGAGCTGAGCAGAAACTTCATCCACACTATTCGCAAGAGTAGAAGCTCCTCCGCTCACATCATCCATTGCTCCTGAAACTTCTCTACTAGCCGCTACTGTTTCATTCGTTAAATAATGTAAACTATTCGTTGATTGTTGCACCGTTGATACGCTGTTTTTAATTTTACTTACCATTTCATTCATTTGTTCAACCATATCATTAAAGTGTTTCGTCAACTCTCCAACTTCATCTTTACTTGTCACTTTCATTCGCAGCGTTAAATCGCCTTCTGCTACTTTTTGCACGTGATTCTTTAATAGTTGCAGTGGTCTTGCTAATCTTCTTGAGAACAAGTAGGAAGCTACGATTCCAACTAATAAACTAATACATGCCATTATAATAACTGTATTTCTCGTACTATTTAATAGCCCATCGATCGTTTCTTTCGGATAAAAGATTCCTATCGTCCATTTCATCGTATCAAATGATTGACTATAAACAACTACATCTTCACCTTTTATTGTAGTGACCGCATATTTTGTTACCTCTTTATTTAAGCTCTTTATAAGTGGCTCTTTAGAAACATCTTTCCCTATCTTTTCTGGATAAACAAGAGCCATATTTTTATCATTTATAATAAACATTTCTCCGTCATTATTGTATTGAATATTGTGAAGCAACTTCTGAATCGTCCCAAGCGATACATCCATCGCAACAACGCCTAATACAGATCCATCTTGAGCTGTAATTGCTTTAGAAACACCTACACTTAACTTTCCTGTTGCAATTTCATAAGAAGGTTGTCCCCAATGGACCTTTTTTACATCAGCCTCTGAATCTTTATACCATGGTCTTGTCGTTGGATCATATCCTTCTGGCACTTGCCCACCTTCAGCAAGATTGGCACTTAATGTTTTTTTATCTTTCGTACCAATATATAAATCTAAAATACCAGGATGATTCTTTTTATACTCCGCAAACTCTTTCGTTAAAAATGCTTCCTCTTCTGGAGTAACCCCACCTTGAAGCATGTTACGAATCATCTCACTGTTCGCGTAATACCCCATATCTTCATCCGTTCTTTGAACAAATGTCGTAAGTTGCTCTGTCACAAGATCCATCGCATTTTGAGAATACTCGTCTAAGGAACGCACTTCCTTTTCTTTCTGTAATTGATACACAGCTGTACCCAATATTACGAACATCATAGAAATAAGTACTGAAAACACTACCGCAATTTTTAAACGTAAACTTCTTAACATTTTCCCCCAAGCATCCCCTTCGCATTGAATTTAAATCTTATTAATCATTATATTAAGTATAATAGATAAAATTAAAAAATTGAAATTAATTCTCATCTAAATTGAATTAAAAAAACTACCACCTCTTGTGTAAAAACAAATAGTTCATTATCCTTAAAATATAATCTCATTCGTTCGGAGGGAACTATGTTACAAAAATTCGGTTTCTCACAATATGAAAGCCAAGCTTATGAAGTTGTCGTATCAAGCAATGAACCATTAGATGCTACAACAATTGTGAAGCATTCAGGTGTTCCAAAAGCAAAAATATATGAAGTGCTAGCACGCCTAATCGATAAAGGAATGGTAATGGATTCTGTTTCAGAAAAGAAGAAGCTGTATACAGCATTACCACTAAAACTAGCAATTGAAAAATTAACGTCAGAATTCCAATCAAATATTAAAGAACTGGAAACAAATATATCAAAAAAATCATTTACAGATGACCGTGTGTGGAGCTTAAAGATGCAATCTTCTATTCGAGTTCAAAGTAAAGAACTCATTGAAAGTGCAAAAGAATCAATCCGTATTTCAGCTTGGAATGATACTCTTTTAGAATATCTCCCTTTACTAGAACAAAAAGCAAAACAAGGTGTTCAAATTGAATCCCTTATTGTTGGAGAAGTAGAAACAGACTTAGAAAACATGCATTTTCTAATCCCAGCTGAAGAGCCTAATGCATTAGAGCGCTACTTGCTACTCATCGTTGACGATCGTGAAATTTTATTTGCTGGCGTAGAACAAGAGTCATGGCAAGCGATGAAAACAATGTCACAACCTTTCGTAAAGTTCTTTACAGAATTTTTCTATCACGACGTTGCACTTGCAAAGATTACCCAGAAACACCATGACCTCTTTATGGAAGATGAGGAAATTAAGAGTTTGTTGATGAAGTTAAGATACTAATTAAATAATAAAAAGGAGTCTAGTTTTTCACTTAGACTCCTTTTCGTTTTGTTCCTTTATGTCCATCAACAGCTCAATGATTTTCTCATTTTGCTCTACCTGTTTCTCAGAATTTTTATAGATGAAACGAACCCATCTAAGTGCAAAAATAATAAGAAACAACGGGATCATTGAAATTAGAAAACCAATAATTGAAAAATTCGTATACATATACATCACCTCGCTATATACCCTTTTCTCCATTTACCTACTAAAGCCTGCAATTTTTTACAAATAAAAAAGAACCTATCAAACGATAGATTCTTCTTTCACGAACTGAGTAGAGCGTCCTCTCGTAATCGAGAAAATCGCGCAAAGCAGTGCTAATATAATAAAGCCACCACCTACCCAAGCATTATATATAACAGATGATTTTTCAATAACAACTCCACCTACTGTTGAACCAAGTGCAATTCCTAAATGAAGCGCAGAGTTATTTAAACCTTGCTGAATACCAGCTGATTCCGGTGCAATTTCAATTAAATAATTTTGCTGTGCTGGTGAAATCGCCCAGCTAAGCATACTCCAAAGTCCCATCATAATAATGAAGAGCGGGAATGAGAATGTCATTAATGGCAATATGAAGATTGCACATGCAAATACGATAATAATCGAGATAATACTTTTCTTCGATCCCCATTTATCAGCAAGCCATCCACCGAATCCGCCGCCGATTACTGCTGCGATTCCGAAAATGAAGTAAAACACACTAATCCAATTTGCTTCAACATGCATAACATCTTTTAAAAACGGTGTTAAATATGCATACAATGTTAAATGCCCCGTTAAAAACAAAAATGATGTTAACTGTGCACTTACAATTTTTTTATCTTTTAAAGTAGCAAGTTGTTCTTTTATTGATAATACCGATGTCGGTGGTACTTTCGTTAAGAACAATGAAATACAAGCAATTGCCATAACTGTTAATACCGAAATTAACACAAATGGTGCACGCCATCCGTATGCATTTCCGAGTACAAGACCAAGCGGTACTCCAAGTACAAGTGATCCACTAATTCCCATAAAAATGATTCCAATTGCACGCGCACGAAAATGCGGTTCTACTACACTAGACGCAAGTGTTACAGATAGTGCAATAATTAATGAACCACTCGCCGCACAAATAACCCTTGAGAACATTAGCATTCCGTAATTCACACTAAATGCCGAAATAATATTTCCGATTAAGAAAATCGATAATGCTCCAACATACAATGTTTTTCTTTCAAACTTCCCTGTCAAAGCTAATAAAACTGGACCTGACAAAGCAAATACTACCGAAAATATTGTTATAAGCTGACCAGCTGCGCTAATAGATACTCCTAAATCATTGGCAACTAAATCGAGCGTTCCTCCTATAATTAGCTCAACCGTTCCGACTACGAAAGCCGCGATAGCTAAAATATACACACGAAAATTCAAGTCTTTCCCCACGCTTTCTATTTTGGTTACTACGATTATAGTAACCAAAATAGAAAATGGAAGCAAGTACAATTTTTTTACAGTAAAAAAGGTAGACGTATTATACGCCTACCCTTCCATCATTCTGTTTCTTTCTTCTTATTCAAGTACCAATACACCGGCAGTCCAGTAAAGACAATTCCAATTGATAAGAAACAACTTACTGGATCGTTAATAATCGCACTACCGATTACAAAGAACGAACCTAAAATCGCTACGATTGGTACGATTGGGAATAACGGTACACTATATGCACGCTCTTTATTCTTATTACGTTTTCTTAAGATGAAGACACCAATAAACGTCATTACGTAGAAAATATAAATAATGAATACGGAAATCTCAGATAGCTTATTCGGATCACTAATAATCATTAAAATAATTCCTAAAATGATTTCAACAGTAATCGCATTTGCTGGTGTTTTAAATCTCGGACTTTCCTTTGCAATAAACTTAGAAAATGGAAGTTGTCCACGCTCTGCCATAGACATTGGAATACGTGGGAACGTTAAAATTTTTCCATTTAAACAGCCGAAAATAGAAACGATAATACCGATACTAATAATTTTCCCGCCATATTCTCCAAGTAACATGCCCGCAGCCGTCGCTGTCGCATTTTCTCCAAGGTCTACAATTTTCGCTGCTGGTAATACATTTAATAACGCCAAGTTAATTAATACGTAAGCAGCTGTTACGATTAAAATCCCAACTGTCATTGCTTTCGGTAATAACTTTGTTGGATTCTTCATTTCTCCACCAATCGAAGCAAGTAAAATCCAGCCGTCATAAGCAAATAACGTTGCTAAAATTGCCATACCGATACTTTGATTTTCTGATATCGGCACTACTACGTTAAAAATATCACTGTTTCCTTTCCAAAAACCTAACACGACAATTAATACAATCGGAATCATTTTCCCAATTGTCGTGATTGTTTGAACGATACCTCCGTATTTTGTTCCCATACTATTTACAAAGCCAAGGAACACAACTGTTCCGATTGCGATTGGTAAATTCCACACTTTATCTAAATAGAAAAAATTAATCATTAAAGAACTAAAGTATAAACCTAATGTTCCGATAATAGCTGGTCCATAAACAATTGTTTGCATCCAGCCTGATAAATATCCCCAAAAACTTCCGTAAATCTCCTCTAAATACGTATACAACCCACCATTTTTCGGGATTTGCGCTCCAATTTCAGCTACTGTTAAACCACTCGCTAACGTCAACAGACCACCAATTACCCAAGCAAGAATGGCCATATTAGAACTCCCTGAGTAATCTAATACGCTTCCTGGTTTCATAAATACACCAGACCCGATAATCGTTCCTACTACGATAGAAAGTGCTACTGTTAAACCAATTTTGTTCTTCTCATCATGATGCATGCTGCGTATCCTCCTTCCAATTCTAGTGTGATGCAAAAATGAAATAAAAAAACACTCCTCCCTAAAAAAGGGACGAGTGTTGTATTCGTGGTTCCACCCTTGTTTCAATTCGCAAAGTAACACACTTCACCAATTTCTCAAGTCTAAATAACGGTTTTTGCCGGCAAGCAATTACTAGATGTTCGTTCACTGCTGCAGTTCAGAGGTGGTAATCCATTTTTCCGTATTAGGAAGCTCACAGCCAAAGGCTTCCCTCTCTGAGAATCGTAAAAAATTGATCGTGTCCTCATCATCACTTCTTGATGTCGAATTTTGTAGTTATTGTTCATTATATTGAATTGTTAGAAAAAATCAATATTTTTTTTATATAACATAGGAAATATTTCTCTTCTTATATTATAACAGAAGATACAAAACTTCTCTAATTCCCTAAAAATGGTATAATCCATTTAGGAGGTGTACCAATAATGATTGCTGTCTTTTGTATCATCGCTACGTCTCTCTCTGTTCTATTCGCTATCATGCATCGGCACAAGTATCCTAGTTATAGCATTTTAGCGGTAGCTATTATACCAGCTGTTTCCTTCTACGTATTGGGTAAATATCAATATACGGAAGTGTTTATCGTTTTTGCAATCTTCTACTGCGTCTTCGGATACATACTAACAATGAAAAGAATTTCAATGCCTCATTAAAAGGGACCGATTTCTACTTATAGAAATCGGCCCTTGCACGTACCTTCCGGTTGCCCACACGAAAGATACGACTTCATTCAATTATTTCTCATCTTTTTTCATAAAAAACTTATGGTGCGGTAAATCAACATTCAACGCCTCTAATTGTTTCTTTTCATTCTCTAAAATCGCTTTTGCTTTTGTTTTTGTTGCTTCATCTAATCCCGCAAAGATGTCTTCACGCTTCTCTTTCTCTGGAAGTTTCACACCTAATTTTGTTAATTCTTCTTTTGCTTGCTCATGCGTTAATTTTCCAGATTTCTTTTGCTCTAAAATTGACTTCGCTTTCTCTTTTGCCTGTTCATCTAATCCTGCAAACATGTCTCCATGCTTACCTTTCTCCGGCATTTTCACGCCTAACTTTGTTAATTCCTCTTTTGCTTGTTCATGCGTTAATTTTCCAGATTTCTTTTGCTCTAAAATTGACTTCGCTTTCTCTTTCGCCTGTTCATCTAAGTTAGCAAACATGTCTCCACGCTTACCTTTCTCCGGCATTTTTACGCCTAACTTTGTTAATTCCTCTTTTGCTTGTTCACGTGTTAGTTTGCCGGATTTCTCTTGCTCTAAAATTGACTTCGCTTTTGCTTTCGCCTGTTCATCTAATCCTACAAACATGTCTTTACGCTTCTCTTTCTCCGGAAGCTTTACACCTATTTCCTCTAACTGTTTCTTTGTATCGTCCATAATTGTTTTTACTTTTTGTTTTGTAGCGTCATCTAAATCCTTTTTCGCCGTTTTTGCAGGCTGATCCACTGCTGGAGTATTCGTTGCCGCGAATGCCGGAATACCGACTCCTCCAATGATTCCGAATGATAAAGCACCTGCAATTGCTAAATACCCAACTGTTTTCTTCTTCATAGGAAATTTCCTCCTTCATATTTCTAAAGCATGTACACTTTCGTATACAATGCCAATAGTAATGTTGGTTTCTTAAAATTTCCTTAACGATGCAAATAAAAAACACCGCTCGTAATGAGCGGTGTTTCTCTATGCTTTTTGTAATTGTAACTCTTCACGTTCCATTATTTTTCTTAATACAATTGTTTGTGTCATTGTAAATAAGTTACCTGTTATCCAGTACAACACAAGTCCTGATGGCGCCGCAAACCCCATAAATAGAATCATTGCCGGCATCATAATTTGCTGCATCTTTAGCATCTGTACTTGTTCTCCAGGTGTAATATTCGATTGGAAAACTTTCATTTGAATAAATGTCGTTAACGCTGCAATAATCGGTAATATATGATATGGATCTGCATGTCCTAGGTTCACCCATAAAAACGAAGATGTGCGAATCTCTTCCGTTCTGCTAATCGCATAATACAAAGCAGAGAAAATCGGCATTTGTATAAAAATTGGCCAGCAACCAGCAAGTGGATTCCAACCGCCTGATTTCATTAGTTCTGACATTTCTTTTTGATACTGCTTTTGTTTTTCAAGGTCTTTGCTTACATCACCGTATTTTTTCTTTAGCTTCTGCAATTCAGGTTGCATTTTCTTCATTTTCGCTTGGCTGCGATATTGCGAAACAGCTAATGGAATCATTGCTGAACGAATAACGAGCGTCATAATAATGATAGCAATCCCAAAGCTAGCTCCAGGTATATGATGAGCGACAAATTGAATCATATACGAGATTGGATATACAAAATAATGATCCCAAATCCCAGTACTATGTGCATCAATTGGGGCTGCATTACTGCAACCAGATAAAACAAAAACAAGTAATAATGATAAACTAACGAGCACAGCTCGGTATGATTTTAACATGTTCATTCCTCCAATGTTTCGTAATTATTTAGCGAAACATTGGTGTATACGGACCGACCTCGTCATTCTCTTCACTTGATTCTTGTCTGCGTACAGAACGAATCATTCCATATTTATAAAAAATAGAAAATAGCGGTACATTTCCCGCACTATCTTCACATGTATCAACTAGCGCAAAAGCTCTTTGTCTACCGCTTGATGCCTGTTGACGCACAAAGCGAGAAACATTAGCAAGGAAGAAAACTTCTAATAAACAAAATGCCGTCGTTACAAACGATATATATAGAATTGCATCCTGCAATAAAAATTCCATCGCTTCACATCCTTAATAAGGTTATTTTAGCACATCGGGCAAACATTCTCTATTTCCTTTTATTTTCAAAAAAAGTATTTTGCATATTTTCTCAAGAAAACAATAATTAAGAAACGTTGTATTCGCTTTCTTTAGTATATTCACACACATCAATGAATAGGCTTGATTTATTAGAAATTTATAAAATTTTTGCATTATAATAAAACTATTGCCAGTTTTTGAAAAAACCTTTATTCTCTTCTTGTAATCAAAAATGAATATGGAGATGAAACATACTATGGGTCAACTAGGAGACGCCGATTACGTTCCCGACACCGCCTTTTTATCCTTCCCAGCAGCTAAAACATTTCACTTAGAATTTATGATACAGTTGGTTGTTATTTTTATAGCTTCTATTTTGTATGCAATTTCTATGAATATGTTTTTTATCCCGCATAACATGATTAGCGGTGGATTCGCTGGTGTAGGGATGATTATCGGTTATTTAATGCACTACAATATCGGTGCACTTATCTTTTTACTAAACATTCCTCTTCTTATTTTAAGTCACTTTTACTTAGGCAAGAAGACAACCTTTTTAACAGCTTACTTTGTAGCTGTATCATCGTTAGCGATGAACATTATCCCTGTACACCAGGTTTCAGACGATATTTTACTATCTTCTGTATTCGGTGGTGTAATCTGCGGAGCAGCTTCCGGAATCATATTCCGATTTGCTTCTTCAACAGGTGGCTTTGATGTTGTTGGATTGATTGTAGCGAAACATCGAGATATTTCAATTGGAGCAATCATCTTTGTATTCAACTTAATCTTACTTGTTGCAGCAGGTTTTATTTTCGGATGGGATATTACACTTTATACGTTAATTAGCCGGTTTGTAGTCAGCAAAGTTATCGATGCTGTGCATACGAAACATATTAAATTAACGATAATGACAGTTACAGAAAAAGGTGAGGAAATAAAAAGCGCACTACTACATCACGGCATACGCGGGGTGACAATGGTAGACGCTGTCGGCGGCTATACAAACCATAAGAAAAAAATGATTTACACTGTCGTGACTCGCTATGAGTTAGGCGAAATGAAACGTATTATCCGCCAAGTGGATAACAAAGCATTTATGAACATTACTGAAACAGTTGAAATTGTCGGCCGTTTCAAACGCATATAAAAAGGCGCAAGGAGCTAGTGTTCCTTGCGCTTTTTATTTTTTACACTTATTACAAAATCAGATAATTCTATTATTATGTCCTTAAATGTGTTATAATGAAAGCAGACTCACAAAAAAAGAGTATATAGACTTGGAAGTTTCTCTTATTTTACAAGCAAAAAGAAACGAGCAGTCGGGTATATTTCAGACACCATACACGTAACGGTTTAAACAACCGATCATCTTAGTTACTCTTCAATGATCTTTTTATAAAAAGATACGTACAATTAAAACTCACTTCAATATACTATACCTACCTTTTTGACTTCCAAATCATCTTATTACATAAGGAGATGAACATATGAATCAATATATACGATATACAATAGCTGTCCTGTTTGCTATTATCGGCGGAACAATCTGCTTCTGGACAAACACTCAGCTTGGAGAGAATATCATTTTTAATGGAATCGAAACGCTTGTAAGCGCTTCAATTTTAGGTGGATACATTTACTTCCTCTTCAATCCAGAAGAAAATGCTCAAAAAACAATGTTATTAACAATGATCGGAATCGTTGGTGGATGTATTTCCTACTCAATGACAAACTATACATTACCACTTCAATTAAGCTCAGCTTTCTTCCACGGTCTATGGACTTGGTTCATTGCATTCTGCCTAGCAGACGTATTCAACCTTTTACAAGACAATGAAGAAGAAAACGGTCGCCAAATTGAAAGTAACTCTTAAGCTGGAAGATACTCTTCCAGCTTTTTTATGTTGGTTTGCATACCCCGCATCACGATAAAAAGAAGTTACCCTCACGGCAACTTCTTTTCCACATACCCCACTTCGTATTCACTAAAATATATCAACGATTTTTCAAATATATCGATCGTTTCTCCACTTATATCAACGATTTTTTCATTATATCGACGCTTCGACACAAGATATCGATTTACCGACAACCTTCGACACTCAAAACGCACAACATACCCTAGCCCCCAAGCAACTTACTGCCGAACTCTACGATTAAAAAGATAATTAATAGGATCGCGAGTATCTTTAATGCTACATATGCTACTTTAAAAACAACATAAATGAGCAAGACTATCAAAATAATTGATAAAATTTCCATATTTACTTCCTCCAAGCTTTGCTCTTCTTATCTCATTTTACTCGCCCTAGGCTGTTTATGGAACCGCATAAGATGACATATAAAAAAGAGGATACCTCACCCATCGTAAGATACCCTCTCTTTCAGCTGCTTAAACCATTCTCTTTCTAATTGTAAATATCCCATCTCACTCTTCTCGGCGCTCTTTAATTCTTGATCAGCTTTCTTCATATAAGTACGGGACGCTTCCATATTGCCCTCTACATATTTAATAATTCCTTGTGTACGGTAATATCCACTTAGGTCCATTTTTGTAATAGCCTTTGCATGTTCCTTTGCTTCTTGCAAAGAAAGACTATCCATCTGATAAAGGGCTTTATATAAAAGATACCAACTATGAAAACTACTAACGAAAAACTTATTTTCTTTCGTTACAGGTAGTTGAACAATTCGTTCTATATACGGTATCGCTCTTTCCATTCCCTCTTGATCTGCACGAGCAAAAAAGACGAGCATAAGTCTACTCATTATCTCTCTTATCCCTTTATTCTCTTTTATTTTCTCCTCACTCAATTCTACTAATCTTTCATCCCAATCTTTCGGTCTTTTATAACTAAATAACTCACTCGATATTTGAATCTCATATAAGTGATTTCTAGCTCTTTCATCATCTTTAATTAAAATAAGAAATTGCATCCCATCACTCATAAGCATTCCTTTTATCGGCACAATTGTAACCGCAAAGATTGCAAAATGGAAAAAGGAAAAATATAAAAGATATTGATAATAACTCACCATGTATATGTAACCGGAAGTAATACCAAATAGTAAACTCGTAATCGGTCCACCTAAAGTGAGCCACGCCCACTTTTTCGAAAGATTCGGTGTCTCTATAGAAGGTGGTACTAGTGTTGCAACGCCTCCAAAGTACGCCCATAATTTATTTTCTCGAATGCGTAATTTCCCCTTTTCTTTTTGAATAGTAATAGGTCCTACTGTCATAAATTTAAATGTCAAACCACCTATTACACCAAATACTACATGTCCTAGCTCATGAATGGCTAACACTAACAATGAAATTCCAACTATTGCCCATAGGTTCAAAATTACTTCTAATTTCTCAGTTCGAATTACTACGTATAAAATGGACAAAACTAACGCCGCCGTCATGGAACCAGCTGGCCTTCTTAAAATATCCACCTTTTTCTCCCCTTAATAAATCATTTTTCTCTGCATTTCGTACATGAATTTTCCGAGATGCAATATCCAAATAAATGAGATTAAACCAATTAACACAAAATCGATATCACTAGCCGCTGTATATATAACGGCCGCCCACCATACATATGCCAATATTGTATTCGTAAATTCATACGCTTTATATCCAGCCTCATGCACAATGTGCTTTAATCCTTCATCTGCGTTTTTCGTCCACATTTTCATAGATTCCATATACGTTACACCTTGTTCAGGATATAGCTTGTTATAACGATTTTTTGTTATGAGTCCGATAATTACTACAGTAGTTAAACAAAGAATAGAAACTACTAAATTCCACACCGCAAATGAAACATTTGTATCCTGCAACAATGCACGTCTACATGTAATAACTGCATATACAAACCATGCCTGCGTAACTATATCACCTACACGTAAATATATACTTATAATGCCTAATTTCCTACCTTGTACGCTCTCTTCTTCATCGCGTGCCTCTGCTAACATACGTGTATTCTTCCAAGTATAGTACATCATTAAGATTCCAAAAATAGTACATATACCTATAAATGTATTAGATGATAATTTTCTCGGTTCATCCGAGAGTAAATTTAAAGCTATATAAGACGTTAAAAAGCCACCCATCATACTTACTGCTATTTTCCCCACAGAATCAAATTGTTTTTTTCGCTTACTCTTCATCGTCCTCTTCCCCCTCTACTAACGTAAATATTTCCTCCACTGGTACATTGAAAATTTGTGCGATTTTTAACGACAATACAATAGATGGTGCATAATCCCCACGCTCAATTAAACTAATCGTTTGCCGTGATGATCCAATCACTTTTCCTAAATCCCCTTGTGATAAACGATGCTTTGCTCGCAATTCCCTCACTCGATTTTGAAGCTTCATGTCTTCCCTCTTTTTCATTTATTTAATTAAAATTGTAAATAATATCCTTATACTTGTCAATTATAATTGTCATTTTGACGTTAATAATTGACAATTATAAAGATGTATTATGTTGGAAATAACCTATATAATGAATGTGAAATATTAAACAAAGGAAGTGACATATGAATAAAATATCTACTTTTCCCTATATTCTTACTAAGCTTACAGCGACTTTCTTGTTATTATTACTTATTAGTATGCTTCTCTTAACAACTAATCAACAGACATTATATAGTTTCTTAGCTGGATTACGAGAACTACTATATGTTCCCTTCGTTCCTATTCTTGCGGCATATGCAATTTTTTGTTCTATTTGCATCGATAAATTGAAATTAAAAACACATACAAGACTGAAGACATTATGCCTTTATATTTTTTGCGGCTATTTATTTTCTCTTCCATTCCTAATATTTAAAGAAGCTAGTCTAATACAGTTCTTGTTTCTCGGATCAATTGGAGCATTGTGTTCTCTTTTTTTCTACCTATGTACAGTTATAGCAACAAAATTTAAGTGGATACAATATGTCGTGCCAGGCATTATGCTTATTATATTTATCACAATCAACTTTATCGATTTAGAAAAGGTTGGAACATCAAAAGAACAATTGATCGAAACAAAAACAGAAAACTCTTTCGAAGCATCTTTTCAACATTTTAGCGGTGAACATAGAGTCCCCATTGAGCTAAGACGAGGTGACATATTAGAATTTACCATTGAATCACGAGCTGAAAATCCGGATGGCTACATGGAAGAAGTAAAAATGGCCAGTGAGTTTCAAGAGGAAGAAAATTATTTAGCCCCAACTGGCCCTAATACATATCATTTCGCAGCAATTAAGACAGGAACTTATTACATTATAGTTAGCGGAAATCAGCTAAAAGGAAAGTTAAAAATAAATTGGAACATAAAATAAAAAAGGCAGTGCTTTTGCACTGCCTTCCTAAATTCTGACATAGAATGGATTTCATATTAGCTTGCGTTTTGTAGTAATACTCGTTTTAACTGCTTACGGAAACGAATACCTAACGTAACCGCTACAATCACAATAACTCCAAAAATGATTTTACCGATATGACCTTCTAGCACTCCAAAGATATCATGTAAGTTTCCACCTAACCAGTAACCACCGATTAAGAAGAATGATACCCAAAATAGAGCGCCTGAATAAATTGTAATGGCAAAACGACGGAATGGTAAATTAATAATTCCTGCAAAGTATCCTGTGAAATGACGTACACCAGGAATAAAGAAACCAATAAAAATTAAGAAGTACCCATACTTATCAAACCACATTCTCGTTAAGTCAATTTTTCTTTGTGTTAAAAATACGTATTTCCCATACTTTTGAATGAAAGGCATACCTAATTTATTTCCTAAAAAGTATTGAATCGTCATTCCTACACTTGTCCCAATAAAGGATAGAATAATTAAAATCGGTAAACTTAAATCACCCTTATGTGCTAAAAATCCCGCATATGCTAACGTTGGCTCTCCCGGAAACGGAAGTGCAATATATTCTAACAGCAAACCTACAAGTACAACATAGTACCCGTATTGCTGAAATAATTCATGAATCCATTCCATGTCATCTCTCCTTTCAATCACGTACAACTTCTTACTATTATTGTATAAAAAAATTGTCGAAATAACTATCACAATAGCTTACATTTTTATTACATTTTTGTAAGGGTCACACTAATGATTTCCGTTCTTTATTAAGTAGCTAAAAGCATTTTTTAAGTCGAAATAACAAAAAGACGCAATAATAATATGTAAATTTTATCCATTTTTTTAACACTGAAAAACCTTTCTTATTTTGTTCTCAATAAAAAACCACCACAAACTCATGCTAACTTCATATTAGCTTCATATACGTATTGTAAGATTATATCGGAATTTGTTGAAAAATTTAACTAATATATGACTAAGCATTAATTTGAATAAATATAAGTCGTTTTTCGAAATTGAAAAAAGGGTGAATACGAAATGGAAGCATATAAAATGCACGATTTTATTAATACAAATGTTGAATCTCATCAAAATGAAACCGTTTTTAATTTACACATATGTGAAACAAGTGAATTTGACGTAAGTTTAACAAAATCTACAACACTATCTTTTATCGTTTCAAAAAAGAATATTAAAATTGTCACGAAAAAATGGACTAACTCAAACCAAGAAAGCATGATTGGCAAAAGCTACATCATTCCAACGAAAGCTTTTCACTATTTCTTACCAATTATTTCTGAAAATGAAGATGAGCTAAATATTCAAGTTCAAAGTTTTGGACTACGTGGTGAGCTTTTATTAAACGAAAGATTACTTATTGATAAAAACAACAAACACAACAGCAAAATCACTACATTCTTTGAAACATTAGATGAAAATGTAAATAAAGCATTACGAGGATTACAACTTCATTGTATGTAAGACTATTACGATAGTAAAAGGAGAATAACAATGAAAAAATTATTATTAAGCGCACTATTATCATTAGGATTTTTAACTCTTCCATTCGCTAGCGCAGAGGCTGCTACAACGAAAGATCAATTAATCGTAGACACTCAGTTAAATAAAATGGATTATTATCAGGATGGAAAATTTATAAAAAGTTTTACTGTCGCTACTGGAAAAGCTGCAACGCCTACACCTAAAGGCACTTTTCAAATCGTAAATAAAATTAAAAACCGCCCTTATTATACAGGCAAAATTAAAGGCGGCGATCCACGTAATCCACTTGGTGACCGTTGGCTTGGATTAAATATGGCAGGAACTTACGGAACAACTTATGCGATTCACGGAACTAACAATAATCAAGCAATCGGCAAATGGACAACACTTGGTTGTATTCGTATGTATAATAATGATATACACTGGTTATTTGAGCGCGTTCAGCAGCAAGCTACTGTCACTGTAAAATAGCCTAAAAACAAGATTTATGTGTAGCCAAGAATTTTATGTCTTGGCTTATTTTATTTATTCATTTACAGTAGCAAAACAACTGTATTTACATATATAATAGGAATAGATTTGATTAGCTAATATCTAAACATTGATAAACGTAGATATTAAAATTATACAGTTATAATATTTTATAAATTTTATAATACATACTATAATAGAACTACTGTAATTCTGAACTATTCAGTAACACTAAACTATTCCCCTTGCTACCTTCATGATTATTTTATAGCGGGGGCTTATTATATGTATAAACAATCTGAGTCACTCGAAAAATGATGAATTCGAATATTGCAGTAAAAAGCGTTATTTAGGAGGTGTTACTATGACGCATATACTGGTGATTGAAGACAACCCAGATATACAAGAACTTATTCGTGAATTTCTAATGGCACAAAACTTTACCGTTGATGTAGTTGGTGCTGGAACAGAAGGTATTCTTCTTTTCCAAAAAAATTCATATGATCTTGTCCTCCTCGATGTAATGTTACCAGATATAGATGGCTATAGTATTTGTAAAATTATGCGAGGACAATCTGATGTACCAATCATTATGTTAACAGGCTTACATAATGAAGAAAGTGAAATTAAAGGATTTGAGTTAGGTATTGATGACTATATTACGAAACCGTTCCATTACACTGTATTTATTAAGCGTGTAGAGGCTGTATTAAGAAGGGCAGCAACGAAGGAAGCAGAAGCTGCAACTATACTACAATTCCATGAATTGATGTTAAACTCTACAGCATATGCAGCTTATGTTCATGGTAATCAAATTGAATTGACAACAAAAGAATTTGAAATTATTTATACTTTACTGCAAAATCGAGGAAAAGTATTATCAAGAAGTGATTTGTTGAATAAGGTATGGGGCTATGAACATTATGGTGATGTAAGAGTTATAGATACACATATTAAAAACTTAAGAAAAAAATTAGGAATTACTTATATTAAAACGGTGAAAGGTATTGGCTACAAAATCGAATCGTAGTAAAGACAACATCACCAAAAATATTTTCATCAAAACCTTATTATTTTGTATTCTTTTATCACTTTGTCTTTATCAAATTATTTACTTTCTAGCTTCAAACTACGATAAAGAACGTTTTGCGAAAGAAAATGGAACGCCGACTACAGAACAGGCGGATTCAGATAAGCAAAACGATCAAAGTAAAACGAATCAAGATAAAGCTGTGTCAGAAGGGAACATTTCTAATTTCCAATCTTCTATTGTAGATTATAAATCTCTTTCTACAGCTATCAATCACCTTTTGCAGCCTAGCCAAACTGCAAAAGCAAAAGAACATACACAAAACCTTTCGGGGAAAAATAGCACTTCTAATCAGCTTACAGAAGCAGAAAAGAAAGCCGCTAATAATGATGCCTTACATACACAAAATGCAGCAAGTAAAACAAATGATACAAATGATAATCCAAAGTTAGCAGATGCGTTGCAGCAGTTAGCTCCACAGGTTGGCGCGACAATGCTTGCATTATCTCTACTCGGATCTTTAATGTACGCAAAACTAATTGCTAAACCTTTTCAATATATGAGCGATGCTTTAAAAGATATTATGAATCTTGATTTCTCAGATAAAAAGCTCCTTAACAAAAATTCAGATCAAACAGATTTTAATTTGTCAGTAGCCGCTTCACAAGTACCAAATATTGTGAAGAATTTACATGAAAGCAATCAAGATTTAAGAAATGAGCTCAAGAAGGAACAACAATTAGAACAATCTCGTAAAGAATTTATGTCTATGGTATCCCATGAATTAAAAACACCAATCGCAGCCGTTATGGGACAACTAGATGGCATGATTCACGGAATTGGAGCTTATAAAGATAGAGATAAGTATTTGAAACGTTCCTACGAGATGATGCAAGACATTAACATATTAACGGAAAAAATGTCGGAATTATCCAAAATACAAAACCCTCAATTTAAACCGAATTTAGAAGTCATTTCTTTATCTAATATTATTGAGGATGTTATGAAGAAAGTAGATTACTTTGTATCTGTAAAACAATTAAATGTACAATCTAATATTAAACACGACGTACAAATTTTAGCTGATCCTAAATTTATTCAAACTGCTATCTTTAACATTATTTCAAATGCAATTCATTATACAATTGACCATCAGCACGTATATATAAAGCTTTATGAAAAACCAAACGGTTACGCATTAGAAGTATTAAATACAGGTTCACAAATTGATGAAGATAAACTTGCTCATTTATTTGAGCCTTTCTATCGCGCAAACCCTGATAAACACGGTTTAGTACAAGGTAGTGGTCTTGGATTATATATCGTGAAACAAATATTAGATAAACATCAGTTTCCTTACGGGATACAAAACACAGCTCAAGGTGTAAAATGCTCTATTGTATTCCCAAAAGCAATGTAACATTCGCTATAATTACATACCCCAAACTCATACTTCATGTGTGAGTGGCGGAATTTTGTAGAGTGTCTTACTCTGTTTCGTTCGCCCGTTATCCTTATTTGGATAGCGGGCGTTTTTTATTACTTAAAAGGAGGATTTTTCATGGATAAGTTTAAATATTCATTGCTCGTTTTATTCGGTGCTTGCAGCTACGGCATACTTTCAACTATTTTCAAACTCGGGTTCCTAAGTGGATTTTCAGCACATCAACTACTAGGGGGACAATATGTCTTCGGATGGATTGGACTATTTCTACTCGTTCTTTTCTTTTCACGTCATAAAGTAACAAAAAAACAATTCTTTTCATTACTAACCGTCGGAACAACAATGAGTATGACTGGGATTTTCTACGCTATTTCTGTAGAAGAACTACCCGCATCTATCGCTGTCGTCCTACTCTTTCAGTTCACTTGGATTGGTGTCATTATCGAAGCAATTGCAAATCGAACATTTCCAAGCCGCGATAAGATCATATCTATCCTTATTTTATTTGCTGGTACATTGTTTGCAGGTGGTGTATTTGAAGGCCTCGGACAAAGTTTTTCTACGAAAGGGATTACCTTTGGACTATTAGCTGCTGTCTCTTTTTCATTCTATGTTTTTGCAAGCGGACGCGTTGCTACAGATGTTCCCCCTTATACGAAAAGCTTTCTTATGACAACAAGTGCGACTCTTATCGTATGCCTATTCTTCCCGCCGACCTTTTTAACAGATGGTGCCCTGCAAGCCGGTTTATGGAAATATGCTTTCTTTCTCGGATTATTCGGCGTTGTTGTACCTGTCATTTGTTTTTCAATCGGTGTACCAAAGGTTGGAACAGGACTCGGTACAATATTAGGTGCAGCTGAATTACCAACTGCTATTATCGCTTCTATTACACTTGTACATGAAGTCGTAACATTCATGCAGTGGATTGGGATTGTTTTTATATTGATTGGGATTTTCACTCCTCAGCTGCTTACAGCTAGAAAAGAAAGGAAACATAATCGCGTGCATAGCGCTTGAAAAAAATGCAGAATTTATCTGGAGGTATAAATGACTATTTTAAGCATCATATTTTTTGCTATTATGTGCATCTTCTTCCTAATAAGATATATGAAAGAAAAGAAATTTTACGATTTACTTCTCATTCCCGTTTGTATATATGCAGGAGCAGTGAAAACTCCTTTCGTAGAGTACTTAAACTTTAATACTACATTTAAAATAACGTATGATATTGCAGCTATTATTCTTGTAATCCTTGCTGTACTTTTCTTTTTGAAAGATAAGAAAGAGAATCATACTGCATAACAAAAGACCTTTCATTTACTTGAAAGGTCTTTTGTTATCTCTCATTTTACCACTCCATATAACTTCTCTATCTCATGCTCAATTTGTTTTACATCAATTCGTTCAAATAATGGCTGTACGCTATCAATTCTATTCGGCAACGTATTTTGAGGTTCCCAATTTCGTTTAACAATCGACAATGTATTTCGAACTCTTTCACTTGAAAATGGTAAAAATGGTTCAAGGAGATTTGCAAAATTAGCAATAAGATAAACACAGTTATAAATCGTTTCTTCACATGAAACTGGATCATCTTCTCTTTGTTTCCACGGCTGCTTTTCATCAAAATATTTATTTGCAAAACGTACTGCATCAAATATTGTCTCTAACGCCACCTTAAATTTAGTTTGCTCAATCGCCTCTCCTACATTTTTATATAATCCTTCTACTTTATCTTTCAGCTCTATATTAATAGTCACCTTTGGTACAGTGCCATCATAATATTTTTCAATAAACTTTAATGTGCGGTTCACGAAGTTTCCATATGCTCCTAACAATTCACTATTATGACTGTAAATAAATTCACGCCATGAAAAATCAGTGTCACGATTTTCTGGTGCATTTACTGTTAAAAAGTAACGGATAGAATCTGGATTGTAACGTTCTAATATGTCAGGTACCCATACTGCCCAATTTTTACTTGTAGATAACTTTCTTTTCTCTACTGTTAAATACTCATTCGAAACGATATGACGCGGGATTGCTTCCTCTCCTATTCCAAGTAAAACCGCTGGCCAAATGATGGAGTGAAATGGAATATTATCCTTGCCGTGTACATAATATGTTTGCGCATCACTATTCCAAAACTCATGATCATCTTTTCCTGTTTCTTCAGCCCAATGTTTACTCGCTGAATAATATCCTGCCACTGCTTCTATCCATACGTAAATTTTCTTATCTTCATACCCTTTCACTGGAATTGGTACCCCGATTGGTAAATCTCTTGATACAGCCCTATCTTGTAACCCTTCCTTTACATATCTTTCCGTTAATTGAATTGCATTATCACGCCATGTTCCTTTTTCTTTTGCGATTTCTACAGCTTGTTTAATTTGCTCCTGAAATGTATGCAATGCAAAATAGAAATGCTCTGTTTCCTCTACAGATGGCGTACTACCACATAACTTACATTTCTTTTCTAACAAATCAAGAGGATCTAAAATAGCAGAACAAGCATCGCATTGATCTCCTCTTGCTGCTTCATGGCAATGTGGACATATTCCTTCTACATAACGATCCGGTAAAAACTGCGTACACGTTTCACAATACGCTTGTTCCACTGTTTTTTTATAAATATAGCCCTCTTCTAATAAACGTAAAAAAACTTTTTGAACAGTTTCATGATGATGCTCGCTATCGGTACGTGTATAGCAATCATACGTAAAACCGAGATCACGAAAACATCGCTGAAATTCTTCATGATACTTATTAGCAATTTCTTTCGCTGTCACACCTTCTTGTTTTGCTCTAATTGCAATAGGTGTTCCATTGCAGTCACTCCCTGAAACATACAGCACATTCTCACCTTTTGCCCTGTAATAACGCGCTAAAATATCTCCAGGTAATAAACTCGCAATATGGCCAAGGTGTAACGAACCATTTGCATACGGCCAAGCGCCTCCAATAAAAATACTCATCTTACATTCCTCCTTTAAAATATAAAAAGCCCCACCCCTATCTTAAAAAAGATAAGGGCGGGGCTGTATAAACAGTCGCGGTACCACCTTATTTCGCCAATTACTCACATAATTAGCCTTAACAAGTACGGAGCTCTATGCTCTTATACTGTGGTTTTGATAACGAGTACCAACTCTCGTCGCCGCCTACTATTATCATTTGATAAGTTCAGGACGAAGCTCAAAGGCCATTGTTCAAATGAATATTCTTGCTTCTTTTCAGCTACCGAAGCTCTCTGGAAAGAATATTTTCATTCTACTTTTCCTTTTCAACGCTTTTACGTATAACACGTATTTTACGACTAACTAACAGAAAAATCAAACTTTAAATCAAAAAAAACAGGAAATCCCATCCTCCCGCCGAATACCTATACGTTCACAAAAGGAGTGATAACATTGAACCAAAAACAACTAAGCACTATAAATGAAAAAAGCTGGAATACAGCTGCTTATGAAGCTTGGACGAATCGCCATGGGGCACCGGAGGATTATGCGAAAAAAATCATGGAAGATCCCACACGCGAAGTAGCACATTATTTACCTTACATACAATCTCCAAAAGGAAAATGTATTATTAATTTACTCGGCTCAAAAGGAAATAAAGCTGTTGCTCTCGCCATTTTAGGCTCTGACGTAACAGTTGTTGATATTTCAGCGAGTAATGCAAAATATGCAAATGAACTTGCAGATGCCGCAGGCGTTTCTATTCATTACATCGTTTCTGATGTACTAAATGTAAATCTCTCAAAATCATTTGATATCGTATTGCTGGAGCTTGGTGTACTTCATTACTTTCTAGATTTAAAACCACTTTTCACAAAAATCTCTCAACTACTAAAGCCTGGTGGTATACTTATCCTTCGCGATTACCATCCAATATACACAAAGCTATTAGGAGTAGATCACCCATCATTTCGAGCAAGCGGAAATTATTTCGATGAAGAATTGATTGAAGATGATGTTGCTTACAGTATTCTTCTTACAGAAGCGCAGAAAGAGTCTTTACCGAAAACAACCATCCGTCGCTGGACGTTAGGAGAAATTATTACAACGCTCGCGGAAGAACATTTTAAAATTGAAAAACTAGTTGAAGAACATGGATCTCATCAAAGATGGGTCTTCCCTTCTACTGCACCAGAAGGAATCGAAGAACGTATCCCTGGTCTATATACAATAATTGCGACAGCATGCAAAAAAGGATCCCTTCACGGATAGGATCCTTTTTGCATGCTCACGCATATAAGTTGAGGTTGGAGATTACCATAATTCTGTAGAATAGGACACAAGATATTTCAACATATCGTCTCTGACTTACGTCGTCAAAAAGGGGTATGACCAACATAACGAAGAGTAATGTTTTAGTTGATATTGATAATCGTTATCAACTAATTAGAAGTATACATGATGTTATTTCAAATTTCAATAGCATTTCTAATATTTATTTATGAATTTTATGATATGCAAATGTATACATTTTAAGAACTTTTTCTAATACCAATCTGACCCCTTCCATTATCTGCTATAATTTTCATTGAACAGATTAATAACTTCATAATAATGTTTTTATTAATTTTGTTTTTAATATCTATAAATCATAATAAATAGTTTAAATGAGGGTAGGGGTAACGATGAAATATGTTAGTATTCGAAAAAAACTACTGTTCACACTCTTAAGCATTTCTTCTTTATTTAGCATTGCTCTTATTGTTATTCTTTCATTCGCCATGAATCAAGCAAGTGAAATCGAAACGTTAAAAAATGATGTATCGAAAAGAGCGACGATTTTAAAAGAACGTGGCGATTGGTTCCAAGCACAAGTTGCTGGTTTACAAGAATATTTGCTATCACATGATCAAAAAGGATTAGATAAGTTCAACCGAGAAGGGAAAAAATTAGCTGATACTAGAGAAAAAGTAACAAGTGACAAAAAGCTCCCAGAAGGAATGAAAGAAGCCATTTTAATGGGAGGAAAATGGCGTAGCATCATAGATAATGAGGTACTACCTCTTGCGCGTGAAGGAAAATGGGACGAAGCATCTAAAATTGCGTTAGCACAAACAGATTATGTAAATGATCTTTTAGGTCGTTTTAATAAATATACAAATGAAGAAAATGAGAAACGTGACGCATTAATTGCTGATGTCGAGTCTTCTTCATCACTTATTCAATATATCATTTTCTTCTCACTCATTACATGTACATTAACGTCTATTTTATTAGCATGGTGGTTCTCTGGTAAACTCGTTAAACCAATTCGACAAATTGATGAGAAGTTAAAAGAATTAGCTTCTCAAGATGGAGATTTAACGGCTAGATTACACGTAACGAGTAAAGATGAAATTGGTGACATTGCAAATTCCTTTAATCAAATGCTCACTAACTTACAGCATATAATAAAACAAGTTCAACAAACATCAACAAGTGTAAAAGAAGCTTCCGAAAATGTATTTATCGAAACAACCGCTTCTATGGAAAATACCGCAAGGACACAAGAGACTATGAATGCTCTTGAACACAATATTCGTTCACAAGTGTCTAGCATTGAAGAAAGTTCAACCGCAATGGATGACATGGCAACGAGTGTTCAACGTATCGCTGAGTCCGCCTCTTCTGTTACTAGTTTAGCTGTCACAACTTCAGAAAAAGCAGATGATGGGAATAAAGTCATTGAGAAATCTATTACACAAATGCATACAATTAACGAAGCCGTTAACGCTACATCACAAGTAGTTGAGCGACTCATTACACATACAAATCATATCGATACTGCACTTCAATCTATTTCGAATATCGCCGAGCAAACAAATTTACTCGCTTTAAATGCTTCTATTGAAGCAGCTCGTGCTGGTGAACACGGCAAAGGATTCGCTGTTGTTGCCGATGAAGTTAGAAAACTTGCTGAACAATCTCAACTAGCCGCAACTGACATTAACCATTTACTGCATCAAATTCAAGCCGATACAAAAATAGCAAATGACATGATGACACAAGGTCAAGCAGAGGCTTCTGAAGGAATTACGGTTATTCGTACCGCCGGATCTTCATTCTCAGAAATTGTTAACCACATTAACAAAGTCTCTACGCAAATGCAAGAAATGTCTGCAACTGCTGAAGAGATGGCTGCAAGCTCTGAAGAAATGAACGCAGCTTTAAATAATATCGCTTCTATTTCAAACGAAGTTGCTGCAGAAACATCACAAACAGCACATTCGGCTGGTGATCAAGTAAACAAAATGAGTATCGTGGCTAACAAATCATCTGAAATGAAAACAATCGTACAAGAACTTGAAGTTCTCGTTTCTCATTTCAAAACAAACGCTTAAAGTGAAAATGACACGAGCTCAAAGGTATAGGAAAGCAAGTTTTACAGTCTCTCTTTTTTCACTTTAAAATATCTCTTTCTATCTCTCATTCCGTCTGCTATAATTCCTAAAGGAAATAAGAAAGCTTTATTCCAACTGGAGTAAAGCTTTCTTTCAATTTTTTACATTTATTAATTCTAATACTAAGATTTCACAAAGGAGGCTTTTTATTATATGAATTTTGTAAGTATCAGAAAAAAACTTATGTTCATGATGGGAACGATTTGCGCTTTATTCGGTATCGCCTTAGCATTTATTTTATTTTTTGCTATTGACCAATCTCGTAAAGCTGAAACATTACAAAAAGAAATTTCTCCACTGGCAACAGAATTAAAAGAGCGTGGAGACGCCTATCAAGTACAGCTCTCTGCTTTAAGAGGTTATTTACTACAACATGATCAAGTCGAATTAGACAAGTTTAATGAGATGAGTAAACGTCTTGAGGATTCAAAAGATAAACTTCTTTCTAATCCAAATGCTTCTTCCTCCGTAAAAAGCACAATGGAATTAGGGTCTACTTGGAGAAAGTTCATTGAAGAAAAAGTATTCACTCTTGCAAAAGAGCAAAAATGGGAAGAAGCTTTACAAGTAGCTTCTTCAGAAAATGGCTCTGTTTATAAAGTAATTGGTGATTTCACAAATTACAGTAATGAGCAAGCTAAATTGCGTGATCAATCTATTGAAAAAATTGATCAATCTTCACTAGGAATTGAATATGCAGTCTTTCTATCACTTGTTATTTGTATCGTCGTTGCAATTATTCTTGCATGGTGGTTCTCTGGTAAACTTGTGAAACCAATTCAACAAATTGACACGAAACTAAAAGAATTAGCCTCTCAAGAAGGTGACTTAACGGCACGTCTACAAGTAAATAGCAACGATGAAATCGGTGCTATCGCAGCATCATTTAATAAAATGTTAGAAAACCTACAACATATCATTAATCGTGTTCAAAAAACATCAGTGGAAGTACAAACCGCTTCTGAAAATATGCTAGAAAAAACGAATACATCACGCGAGGCGACAATAAGAGTCCAAAGCTCGATGTCCAACTTAAATGCAAGTATTCAATCACAAACTTCTAGTATGGAAGAAAGTTCAACTGCAATGGATGATATGGCAGTAAGTGTTCAGCGTATTGCTGAATCTGCTTCATCTGTAGCGGAACTTGCTGTTGCCACATCTGAACATGCTAGCGATGGAAGTACCGTTATCCAAAAATCTGTTTCACAAATGACAACAATACACGAAGCTGTAAATGCTACGTCAGAAGTGGTTGAACGTCTAATCACTCATACGAAATATATTGATACTGCTGTACAATCTATTTCTAATATCGCTGAGCAAACAAACTTACTTGCTTTAAATGCTTCTATTGAGGCAGCTCGTGCTGGCGAGCAAGGAAAAGGTTTTGCTGTCGTAGCTGACGAAGTTCGAAAACTTGCTGAACAATCTAAAACAGCTGCAACAGACATTAATCAATTACTACATCAAATTCAAAATGATACAGAAACTGCTAGCTCTATGATGTCTCAAGGCCGTTCTGAAGCATTTGAAGGCATTAATGTTATTCGTGAAGCTGGTACTTCTTTCTCAACAATTGTAGAACAAGTAAATAAAGTATCTACTCAAATGCAAGATATATCAGCAACTGCTGAAGAGATGGCTGCAAGTGCTGAAGAAATGAACGCTTCACTTAATAACATCGCTTCTATCTCGACTGAAGTATCCAGCGAAACCGCCGCAACAGCACAATCTGCTGAACAGAAAGTTATCGTTATGAATGAAATGACAGTAACTGCTGGAAAAATGAAACAAACAGTTGCAGAGTTAGATCAACTCGTATCTCATTTTAAAACAGAATAGCTTTTCAAAAAATATCCCCCTTTCAAAGAGGGATATTTTTTTGAGCTCATTTCCTGCACATTATGCTCATTTCCGTTATAATGAGAATCGATATCATTAAATTGTAGGAGGGGCTGCTTATGTCACAAGAAGCATTTGAAAATAAATTATTTACCAATTTAGAAGCTGTTATTGACCCTGAACTAGGTGTTGATATCGTTAATCTTGGATTAGTGTATGATGTTACAGCAGATGAAAATAATAATGCTGTCATTACGATGACTATGACTTCTATCGGTTGTCCAATGGCTGGGCAAATCGTATCAGACGTTAAAAAAGTATTATCAACGAACGTACCTGAAGTTAATGAAATAGAAGTAAATGTCGTTTGGAACCCACCGTGGTCGAAAGAACGTATGTCACGTATGGCGAAAATCGCATTAGGTATTCGCGACTAGCGGGATAAAGAAAAAAAACCTGACACTTTAGTCAGGTTTTTTCTCTTATTATTTTACGCCTACTGCATCATAAGCTTTCGTTACAGCTTGTACAGCTTTAGAGTTTTTACCATATAAATCTTCAGCTGACTGAAGAGCAGCTTGACGCATCATTTTGAAGTCAGAGTTTGCAGTTAAATATTTCGTAAGAGCGCGGTAGTAAATTTTTTCTGTCGCTTCACGGCCCACTCCAGTTACTTTCACGCCGTAATGATCTCCGCCTTCAGATACTAAATAAGCAGCTTTATTATTAATACTACTGTTAATATGAACGCCGCCATTATCAGCTGTTCCAGTATAACGTTTATTATAGTGATCTGGGTAACCTTCACCTGGTTTTAATGGGTTTGGAATAGACGCTGGATCTTTTAATGAACGAAGTGCATCGCCTGGTTTACCAGGTGTATAAATGTCAGCACCTAAATCCCAGCTCTTCTTCTCAACCATAACACCCATAATATCAGATAACGATTCATTTAACGCCCCTGACTCATTTTTATAAACAAGGTTTGCTGTATGTTCAGTTACAGCATGCGTTAATTCGTGACCGATAACATCAAGTCCAGCAGATAATGGAATGAATGTTTTTCCATCGCCATCACCATACATCATTTGTACACCATTCCAAGCCGCGTTATTCCAGCTCTCTCCTACGTGAACAGTAGAAATAAGCTTCGCACCTTTATCATCGAAAGAGTTACGATTAAATGTCTTTTTGTAGTAATCATATACTTTTCCTGCATTTACATGCGCATCAACTGCAGCTTTATCTTCGAAGAACTTAGATTTACTTTCAACTTCTTCTCCTGTATATCCAAGCCATTGCGAGAATAAATTAAACCAGTTCTCGTCCATATTCTCTGCATCAAATGTATGGATACCTTGTCCTCGTTTACCATCAAACAAGTTGAATTGTCCTGTTTTCGTATCTTGAGCAATTTCAAATGATTGTCTAGCTCCTAATACTCCGTAACCAAATCCAGTAATGTTATCTACAGCGTTATATTTCTCAATAACATTTCCATTCGTTGCATCAACAAAATAATGCCAATACCCTGGAGCTGGTTTTGAAATCGATGCCTTAACTAAGTATGCAAGGTAGTAATTACCGTCCTTTTCATATACAAATAAATCTTTTTTCACACCGTCATAACTCTTTACTTTACCAATTTCTTTCTCAATATCTGCCTTTGCAATTGTTTCTGCTTGTTCCGCAGTAATACTTGCAGCTGCAGGAATATTTTTATCATCTAAATTCGGAATAACTTGTCCGAAGAATGCTTTTACATTATTTTCTTTATCAAGTGTAACAGTTTGATCAGAACCGTACACAGGAATGTTATTATGTTTCTCAACTAGCTTCACATGTGTCGTATCAGATTCAGCGTCTTTTTCTTCCCCAACGATATTAAAATGCTTTTCAATATTTCCTGCTAATTTAAACATATCTTTCTTACTCTCTAAGTATTGAAAGACCGTCTCTTTTTTATCTAGTCCTTCCGGTGCTTTCCATTCTTCACCTATGTATGCAGGTGTTTTAAATTCTTGATGATATTGAATTTTTTGTTCTTCCGCTTTCGTTGTCGTTGCCCCAAACGCTCCAAATCCCCCGGCGATAACAGTTAACGCTAATGCTGATGAAATGACTTGCTTTTTCACTATAACATTCCCCATTCCCATAAAGATTTTTGACACTTTTATAAAATTCTGATTTTTTCAGCCGATACCTCCACCGAAAATTTGAGAAACATTTTTCAGACAATTCCAATCAAAAAAGAGGACATCCTATTGGATATCCTCTTTTTTACATATTTTATTGTTTTTTCAATTCAATTGCTAAATAATGAGATTGCTCTTTTGCTTCAATATGAATATCTTCTTCTACCGCTTCTGCTGCATCACGCATAACAAGATTTTCACCATTGATTACACTGCTTCCTTCAATTTGTACAAGGTACAATTGACGGCCTTCTTTCACTGGAAAATGAATTTCTTTTCCAGCCTCTAATGATAAGGAGTATAAATTCGCATCTTGGTGAATTTGAATTGGTGCATTTCCTTCTACTGAAGATACCATATGAAACCATTCATTTTCGCGCTTGCTCCAATCAAATTTAAACTCACCATAGTTTGGTTTATGATCCGCACGGTCTGGTAAAATCCAAATTTGTAATAAACGCAGCGTTTCATCGCCTAAATTATGCTCGCTATGAAATACACCCGTGCCAGCACTCATATATTGAACATGTCCACGCTCAATCGTTCCGCGATTTCCCATGCTGTCTTCGTGTGTTAAAGCACCATCTACAACGTAAGAAATAATCTCCATATCACGGTGCGGATGCATATCAAAACCAGTTTGTGCTGCTACTAGATCATCATTAATAACACGTAACGCTCCGAAGTTCATGTTATTTGGGTTATAGTAATTAGCAAAAGAAAAATGAAAATGTGTATTTAACCAGCCATGATTTGCTCTGCCCATATTTTTATGATCAACTTTTCTAAACATACCCTTCACCTCATACTATCTCGAATTCGAGATTTATTTTAAAATTTCTTCTTACTGTAACTTTTTTAGTAATGTTAATAATTGCTTTTGTTCCTCTATATTTAAATTATGAAACTTCTCTGCTTGGAACGTTTCTTGAGGTGGGACGATTTCCTCATATAAAGCTCTTCCCTTTTCTGTTAAAGAAATATATTTCGTAGTACCCTCTTGTTCACGCGAAATCCACTCAAGCTGCTCCATTTTATTTAAAAGCTGCGTTACATTTCCTTTCGTAACAAATAGCTTATTTCCAAGTTCTTGCTGCGTTAAACGATCATGTCCTCCAACTTGAGCTAACACATCAAACTGGGCGGCAGATACATTCCATTTCTTCAAATGCTGATTCGTCTCACGAATACTCTTATTATAAAAACGTGATAAACGAAACCATAATAGTAGCCCTAATCTATCTCCTGTTTTCATTTCATCACCTCGCTCGTTTTATACCATTAGTTTAGAACTAAACTTTATAAAAGTCAAATACTTATTTTTAATAAGCACAAAGAAAGCACAGCGCTATTTCTCCACTATGCTTTACATTAACTTTCTATTCTTATATTCATCCAATTTCCTCTCCGCGAACTTCCTCGCATCTTTTTCAATCCACCGCTCTTCGTACCGTTCACTTCCCACATACAATATATCTCTCTTATGCTGCATCGCATGGCGAAATTCATGCAGTAGCGTTTTGAGAACTTGTTCATACTCTTCCCACATACAAACGAAAATTAATTGCTTTTCTTTATGATAAAAACCACCTACTGGAAATAAGAACTCTTCTTCCTCTTCCCCTAATGATAGAAGCACATCGTTTGCATCACACGTATCACAAAAAATAACGGGCGTTTTACATGCTTCAATAAGAGAAAACAAATCCTCTCTCAGCTTTTTGACATCCCAAGGAAGCTCCGAATCCAACACATACCAATTCTCTACCTGTTGATATACATTTTGAAACTGGAGTTCCATTTTTCTATAATCCCCTTTCCAAGCACCCTTTTTCTATATGTATGCCACAATATGGTAAATATTAAACGTATTCTTTCATCCTTGAAAAAATACCAATAAAAAAGGAACCTATGTCGACATAGATTCCTTTTCCGTAATCACTTTTTTTTCATCACTTTTTTTAATACAAAATAACCAATTGCACAAACAATAGCAGCAAGTGCAAAGTATTTCACATATGGCCCCGCAACTTTATTAATGCTTTCCCACTCTGTTCCTAATTTAAAACCTAAATATACAAACACAATCGACCACGGAATAACAGCTAATGTAGTTAGCGTAATAAACTTAGCATGTGACATTTTCGCAATACCCGCTGGTATCGAAATAGCATGACGCACAACCGGAATAAAACGTGCAGTAAAGATAACGCCAGTTCCATAACGATTAAACCAATCTTCAGCATAATCAATATGTTTCTTCTGAATTAAAATATATTTTCCATATCGTTCAAGAACAGGTCTTCCTCCATATCGACCAATCCAATAAATGAATAGTTGTGCGATTACACCACCAATTGTACCGAACGCGACAGCGCCCCAAAATGTAATGCTTCCTGTTGATACTAAATAACCTGCATAAGACAATACGATTTCACTTGGAATAACCTCTAGCATTAATCCCAGCATAATTCCCCAATAACCAAGTCCTTCTAAAAAAACTAAAACTGAATGAATCAACTCTCCTAGCATCATTTACCTCTCTTTACTGTTTTCATTGCAAAAATAAAAGTACAAGCAGGAAATATCTTGTACTTTTATTTTTTAAAATTTAGTTAGTCTTCGTATCCCACTTAAAGATTTTATTTAAGAATTTATATACATTCTTCGACTCTTTTGTCAGAAGTGGGCCTAAAATGGATAGTATAAGCACGTATAGTGCTGAGAATGGTTTTAAGACTGACATTAAACCACCGGCGATACCGATATTAGCCATAATGATGGAGAACTCTCCTCTTGAAACGATTGTTAATCCGATATTTGTTGATGCTTTATGAGATAATCCAGCTTGTCTTCCTGCAATCATTCCCGCTACAAAGTTACCGATTATCGTAAGAAGGACAGCACCTAACGTTAACCATATCGCTCCGCCTAATGAGAACGGATCAATACTTAACCCGAAGCTGAAGAAGAAAATAGCTCCGAAAAAGTCTCTAAATGGAACAACAAGATGTTCAATTCGGTCACTATGCTCCGTCTCAGAGAAAACTAATCCTAGAAGAAGTGCTCCAATTGCTTCTGCAACGTGAATTGTTTCTGAAAAACCAGCAATGAAGAATAAAGAAGCAAATACTACAATAATAAAGATTTCATCTGAGCTAATATTGAGCAATTTATTTAATAACGGTGTAGCCTTTCTAGCTACTATAAAGAATAGAAGCATATATCCTAAAGCAATTCCAATTGAAGTAAGGGCACCTAAGAAGGAAGCGTGATCCCCAAGTACTAAACCAGAAACAACTGATAAATATACAGCAAGGAATATATCTTCAAACATAATAATTCCTAAAATTAATTCGGTTTCATTATTACCAGTTCTTCTTAAGTCCACTAACACTTTAGCAACGATAGCGCTAGAAGAAATCGTAATAATACCCGCAATAATTAAGATTTCTAGTAATGGGAATCCCATTATAAATCCGTATAACAAACCAAGTGAAAAGTTAATTAAAATATAAATCGTTCCGCCAATCGCAATAGAGCGTCCAGATTTAATTAGTTTTTTCATTGAAAATTCTAATCCTAGATAGAATAGAAGGAATAGAACCCCAATCCGTCCAAGGAAGGAAATTACACTTGCACTTTCAATAAATTTGAGATCGATAACACCTATTGTCGGTGCATGCGGTCCTACTAACATTCCAAGAACGATTAGAAAAGGAATTACTGAGAATTTAAATTTCCCTGCAATTACCGCTGCAATTGCCACTAAAACTAAAGCTGTACCAACTTCAAAAATTAACGTATCCATCTAGTCAGTCCCCCCTATTTGAAAGTAATTCATTAATGATTTTTTTAATTTCTTCTCTCTCACCTGAAACTACAAGCATATCTCCTTCTTCAATTACTGTTTCTGGTCCTGGATTAAATAGCTTCTTCATGTTCTTCTTCATAACTGCGATGATCGTTACGCTATATGTTTTTCTTATTTCAAGATCGCCAATTGTTTTTCCGATTGCTGGAGCTGAATTCTCCACTTTAAACCACTCAATCGCTAAACCTTCAAAAACCATCTCAACATTTTCTAACGCCCTAGGCTTATATACCATTCCACCTAATATTGCTGCGATTTGTCTTGCCTCTGAGTCACGTAGTGAAATACTCGAGATGCTTTCTTCATGGTCTGAATCAAAATGATACATTTCTCTACGTCCATCATCATGAATGACAATTACCATCTTTTCGTTACCTTTCGTAACGATTTGAAACTTATAACCAATACCCGGAAGTTCACTTTCTCTAATATTCATTTTTAGCTCCTCCACAACTTTTTTATTTTAATTTTCTGTTTTTCTGTCTTTTATTCATGCAATCAACTTTAGAAATTCTAACCACTCAGGATATTTGTGGTTTGGAAATCTTTTATTGTAATAATAAGTGGCCCCTAAAAAGATACTTAAAGATGTAATGATAAAAAATATGTTGCTTCTCATTTTCAAACTCTCAAGGCTTACTTTCAATAAAGATTCTTCTCTCAAATTATCCCCACTTTCTCGCTTTAAATTTAGTTTTTTAAAATGTAAATAATTCTAAAAATATTACGATGTAACATAATCATAACACAAAAATGATTTAAGTAACATAACTTTTTAGAAAAATTGATTCTCGTATATTTTTTGCATATAATTTTCTTATTACGAAAAAAAGGAAGTGTATTATATGGTTGATATCTTTAGCAGATTCCTTGAGGTAACGAATAATATTTTATGGTCATATATTCTTATTGCAATGCTAATCGGCTTCGGTCTTTATTTTTCTTTTAAATTAAAATTTGTCCAAATTACTCAATTCAGTGAGATGGTCAGTTTAATTAGTAAAGGATTCAATCGAAAAGAAAAGAAGAAAGATAGCATCTCTCCATTCCAAGCATTTTGCTTAAGTGCAGCAGCACGTATCGGTATCGGGAACTTAGCCGGTGTAGCACTAGCAATTTCAATGGGTGGACCTGGCGCAATATTTTGGATGTGGTTTATCGCGATTATCGGAGCAGCTACTAGTTTTGTAGAATGTACGCTTGCGCAAATTTATAAAGTAAAAGATGGAAGCAGGTTCCGTGGTGGCCCAGCATACTACATGGAAAAAGGGTTAAACAAACGCTGGATGGGTGTCTGGTTTTCACTTCTTATTACAGTTACGTACGGATTAATTTTCAATTCAGTTCAAGCCAATACAGTAACAATAGCGTTTGAAAATGCTTTTGGTCTAGAGCGAACGATCGTAGGAGCTCTATTAGCTGTATTAGTTGCAGTTATTATTTTTGGTGGTATTAAAAGTATTTCACGTATTACTGAAATGATTGTTCCTCCAATGGCAATCGTTTATATCGGTGTGGCTGTTTTTGTTGTTATAAAAAACTTCAATATGTTACCAAGCATTTTCATGGAAATATTTAATGGTGCATTCGGATTAGATCAAGCCATCGCTGGTGGTATTGGTGCAGCAATCAAATACGGAATTCAGCGCGGTTTATTTGCGACAGAAGCAGGTATGGGTAGCTCTCCTAATGCCGCTGCAACTTCAGATGTATCTCACCCCGCTAAACAAGGATTCGTTCAAGCATTAGGTGTTTTCGTAGATACATTCTTAGTATGTACATCAACAGCATTTATCGTATTATGTTCTGGACTTTACAAAGGATCGAATTTAGAAGGTATCGAATTAACACAAAACGCATTAAGTTCACAAATCGGACCGTGGGCAAGCACTTTCTTAGCTATTATTATTTTCCTATTCGCTTTCAGTTCTCTACTAGGAAACTACTATTATGGTGAAACAAATATTGCATTCATTAAAGAAAGTAAAACATGGTTAATGATTTATCGTGTTGCAGTTGTCGGAATGGTATTCTTCGGATCAATCGCTGCTCTTAAAACAGTTTGGAGTTTAGCTGATTTATTCATGGGACTAATGGTATTCACAAACTTAATTGCCATCTCATTCCTTAGCAAATTTGCTTACGCTGCATTAGTAGACTATTTGAAGCAGAAGAAACAAGGAAAAGATCCTGTCTTCGTTGCAAACTCTATCCCTGGCTTAAAGAATACAGAGTGCTGGGATGGACAGGATGTAGAAGAAAAGCAAAAAGCTGTTTAACAAATAAAAGCAGAAGCGGCTCGTTTAAAACAAGAGCCATATCTCAAACAAAGGCCCTATTACTTCACCGTAATAGGGCCTTTTATTTACAACAGTTCATAATTTGTTCAAATTAATTCCAGCAAAAGGGTTGATTTATAGAGATTACTAGATTATAATAATTATAAATTAGTAATTGATATCACATAACAACTCAAAAGGAGATTGATCATAATGAACAAACAAGTAATCGAAGTATTAAACAAACAAGTAGCAAACTGGAGCGTTTTATTCACAAAACTTCACAACTTCCATTGGTACGTAAAAGGACCTCAATTCTTCACATTACACGAGAAATTCGAAGAACTTTACACAGAATCAGCTACTCATATCGATGAAATTGCAGAACGTATTTTAGCAATTGGCGGCAAACCAGTAGCAACAATGAAAGAATACTTAGAACTATCTTCTATTCAAGAAGCAGCATACGGAGAAACTGCAGAAGGGATGGTCGAAGCAATCATGAAAGACTACGAAATGATGCTAGTCGAACTGAAAAAAGGCATGGAAATCGCTCAAGACTCTGACGACGAAATGACATCTGACCTACTACTAGGCATCTACACAGAACTAGAAAAACACGCTTGGATGCTACGTGCGTTCTTGAATCAATAATAGACTTTAAAGCAGAAGCGGCTCGTTCAGAACAGGAGGGTGTTGGAACTCCTGATTACGAGGCGCTTTTTGCCTCGAATGAAGGAGTGAAACAACCGACTGTTCTAGCCGCTGGAGCTGGATATTAATTTAAAGCGGAGGTGACTTGCTCAGAACAGGAAGGCATTGGAGCTCCTGACGAAGAGGCGTTTTTTGCCTCACAGGAAGGCGCGAAATGACCGACTGTTCTAGTCACTGGAGCTGGATATCATTAAAAGCAGAAGCGGCTCGTTTAGAGTCGCTTTTTTATGTAATGGTCGCACTTAACGGTACACGAAATTATATCAACGATTTTTCAAACATATCGATCATAACTCGCAATATATCAACGATTTTTTCATTA
>NZ_JXIS01000240.1:0-616 GCF_000836715.1 Bacillus sp. L_1B0_5
AAAAGTAACAGGTCAATTCGAAATCGTGAAAGTAGATGCGAATGATAAAAAGAAATTGTTATCAGGTGCAGAATTCGAAGTGTATAAAGATGGTAAAAAGGTAGCGGAACTGAAAACAGATGAGAGTGGAAAAGTGATGTCACCAAAATTACCGCTAGGTGAATACACAGTGAAAGAAACGAAAGCACCAGCGGGCTACAAGCTTTCAAATAAAGAATGGAAAGTAACAATTCAAAACGAGAAAGAAGTAGTAAAAGTAGAGGCAGAAAACGAAAAAATCTTAGGTTCTCTACAAATTATTAAAATGGATGATAAAGATCAAACGAAACGCTTAGCAGGCGCAGAATTTACATTGAAAGATGCGAAAGGAAATGTTGTAAAAGAAGGAATTACAACAGATAAGTCTGGGACAGTTAAAGTAGACGGACTTGTGCCAGGTGAATATACGTTAGAAGAAACAAAAGCACCAGAAGGTTATGAGTTAACAAAACAAATAATTCATGTAACAGTTGACGGTGAAAAAGTTATTGATGTAAAAGTAACGAACGGTAAGAGCCTTGGTCAATTCGAAATCGTAAAAGTAGATGCAGAAGATAAAACGAAAGTATTATCAGAT
>NZ_JXIS01000241.1:0-325 GCF_000836715.1 Bacillus sp. L_1B0_5
TTTGTACCTCATATGTGCCTTTTGTTTTTCCTGGATAAATCTTAGAGGAAAGTACATTTTCAAATTTCATGGCTCCTTCTAACCCTTTAATATCTGTATTGGCTAAAACATACGCGAGTTCTTTTTGTGTTGCGGTCGTATAGGATTTAAAAAAGGTTGGTAAAAATTCTCGAATGTCTTCTTTTACAGTGATTTCATGAATTTCCTCTCGTTCTTTTCCTGCTTTTTCTTCTGGTACTTCTGCTTTTTCATTCACCTTGACGATTTGAGGGAATCCACTAATCACAAAAGCCTTTCCATCTGTCCGAACAGGAACCGACACTTG
>NZ_JXIS01000242.1:0-2799 GCF_000836715.1 Bacillus sp. L_1B0_5
TTTATGAGTTTTGCAACACCATCTATATAGATAAAGTTCATCCATATATTTGTAGAAAGGAGGAATTCAAATGAAGAGAGATGATAATAAGATTGGTCACTTTACATCTGAAAAAGGAAAGGAAGACTTTCAAATTGCTTACGATGAATCAATGGCACTTCTTCCAAAACCTAACGATATGAAAGATATAAAAACGAAATATGGCACAATTCGTGCTTATTATTTTACTAAAGAGGAAAACAAACATAAGGAACCAATACTCTTACTCCCTGGACGTGGTGCATCTACTCCAATGTGGGTACCAAATTTAGGAGGTCTAAGAGAAAAAAGGCCTGTTTACACGATAGATTTACTAGGTGAACCTGGGATGAGTGTGCAAACGAAGGTGATTGAAAACCAAAAACAACAAGCAGAATGGTTAAATGAAGTAATTGAAGGATTAGGTTTAGAAAGAGTGCATATCGTGGGTGTCTCCATTGGAGGTTGGACAACAATGAACTTGGCCAGATATAATCCTGATCATATTGCTACGGCTAGTTTATTGGACCCAGTCTTTGTATTTGCGCAAATATCCATAAAGATGATTCTAGCATCTATTCCGGCTTCCGTTCCTATTGTGCCTAAGTTTATAAGAGAAAAGATGTTAAGCTATGTTTCTGGAGGAGCAGAAATAAGTGACGATGAACCTATCGCTAAGTTAATCGAGTCGGGTATGCGTAACTATAAACTGAAAACGCCGGCGCCTAATCTATTTAGTAAAGAAGACTTAAAAAATATCGATATTCCAGTGCTTGCACTTATGGCTGAAAAAAGTACAATGCACAATTCGGTAAAAGCAGTTGAAATTGGAAAAAAATACGTTAAAGATATTGATATAGTTAATTGGAAAAATGCATCTCATGCAATCAATGGTGAGTTCTCTAACGAAGTTAATGCTAGAATCCTTGATTTTGTAGAAAAACATTCTAATGATAACTAAGTTGAAAGTGGAAAATATGTTGTCATAACAACTTATAGCTATTTAGAAGATTTAGCTCATTTTTTATTTTGGTATATTTTAATTCTGCTATTTTCATGAATATGTATAATTACATAAAATTTCAGTGAAAAAGAGAGTATACTTTCGTATTGTGTAATAAAGATAAAGCCCGCCTACGGAAATAGGCGGGCTTTTTTTACTTATAAAGAAAAGACAATCTGTAAGATGTCTTCCTTCGATTTAAAACATTTTACTAGGTTAAGTTTTTGTGATAATAAATTCTTTTAACTGGAATGAACAGGAGTAGTACATCACTTTATTCTTAAGCATCATTCTCAACAAAAGTGAAGATTTTCATTATCTTTTTAACTACAAAGGGTAATAATTTAGAAGCTAAAAATGCAAGTACGAAAGCAATTCCCCATGTTTTCATCCATAATTTGAGAAATAAAGCTGTATATCCAACATTCATTGAAACCATGACGAAAGAGATAATACTAGATATACCTAAAATCATAAAGATATTAAAAATTATTGGTTCGAATTTTTTATTGATTTTCAAAATTAACACCTATTTTCTATATATGCTTTGCTGCCCGATTTCACCAACATCTAATCTTACAGTTTGAAATCTAGGTTGTCCAGTTTGTTTTACTTTACTGCAATAGCAATATTATCTGGAATAGGGTTTCACCATATTGCTATTAAACTAAAATTTTAAGATTGCAACTAAACGAAATTTATAGTATCGAAGTTCATTTTGGAGGGGGGAATGTAATACTACATCTTTAAAGTATTAGTTACACTTGAACTGCACATTGCGTATTTTTTATGAAGAAAAGACACTCATATAAAAGTGTCTTTTCCGATAGTTTTTTAGCAGAAGCAAGCAGCTCCAACGATGATTAATAAAATGAACAATACAACTAATAAAGCAAATCCTCCAGCGAAGCCACAGCCGCCACAACTACCACCAAAGCCCATAACAGTTCCTCCTTTTAATAGGAAGGGAAAACCAAGGGGTCACTCATGTGTTTTAACGGATTCCATTTACTTTATGCTTTTATGAATGAATGGAGCAGGTCCTTTTCAAAATAGATTTATGCCGCTATTTGCCGGGGAGTAAGACCTCGATTGGTGAGGGCTGATTTAAAGTTTCACTTTATTCTTTAAGAGCGAATAAATAAAAAACAAAATATCTAAAAATATAGATGGAAATCCGCTTTTATACCTTTCAATAAAAGAATACTAGCATTATATATTATAAGGAATACTTGTCCTTAATTGTAAATGAAAGGGGGGAATTGGTATGAGTTATGGCTATGGTCACCCTCCAAAAAAATGCTGTGAACATCATAATGAAACTTTATCAACGGGTATATTACGTAGACATTCCGCTACGTTATTTCTTACTGTGGATGCTATGAATGTTGATCCTGACGATACTCGTAGAGTAACTGTTGAAATGTTTGATTGGTCATCTGGTTCTCCGGTATTGTTACCATTAATAGACCCTTCAACGCAAACATTGCCACCTAATCGATATGTTACTTTCCGTTCAGCAGCTCTTCCTCCAAGACTTTTTGCTTATGAAGTAAGAATCATTCGTCCGAAAGATAGAGATGTTGTTACGAATGTTTTTGGTCTTAGTGCAATCGTATTTAACCCACAAGAAGGAAATAATGTTTTACAACATGATTTAGCAAAATTAGACCTTAAATAGCTTTTATAAAAGTCTATTTATTGGGCATGAGTAAAAAAAGAGTAGGATGTAATCCTACTCTTTTTTTACGCAGGCTGTGGAGAAAGTCTTCTCTACA
>NZ_JXIS01000243.1:0-3463 GCF_000836715.1 Bacillus sp. L_1B0_5
CGAAGTGAAAGTGGGGGTAGTTCAATAACTTATCTATATCTTGACTTAAACTTAGCACCTGCTGATGTCTAAATCCATATTTATTTACAAGTTTAATTAATTCTACTTTCTTGTCTTCAATTAGTTTTTGTAAGTTTCTCATCTCCATATCTATTAGAACTCCTTTTTTACGATTTAGCAGTTAAATTATAGTATAGATATAAAAATAAAGAAAATGGAATTTTTGGAAATCGAAAGAAAGAAATTCAGATGTGTCTAAAATACAATTAAAATTATATATATGCATAAATGCATTTAAATTCTTCTATGTTAATGTTATAATAGAATTAACCAAGAAGCATCCAACAAATTATGATTAATCACTACATTTTCTTTCAGAACTAGTCAACATATAAAAAGACACTATGTATATTATAGTGTCTTTTTATATACTCTATAATATTAATTGAACATAAATATGTTTATGCAAATTAAATTACTAAAAAAACTTTAACAAGGGGTTGTACCACATCCCTATGTAGCTAAGAAAAGAAAAATACACAAAAGGATATATCTTACCATATATGATGGAAACGACATATCCTTTTGTTAAAAACCTACTCTTATCGATTTCTGTTATCATTAAGTCTTAATTAAACTTAATACCACACTCTAATCGATCACTGTTATCCTTAGGATTTAATGTAATTGGCTTTACAATGTACTCCATTATATTCACCTCCTTTCACTAAAAGTATATCTCAACTCTTTTATTAACTAGATTGTTTAATAACCTCAGTTTCCGGTACTTTTTGTTTATCGATAGGATTTTTTATGTAATATCTATATAATCTATCTTTGATATTATATTTTAATTGATCACATTCAAAATCTTGTTTTTCTAAACTCAGTTCAGGGCATCTTCCTTTACAAAGAGGCATAATATTACATGTCTTGCATTTGTTTGGCAATTCCCAATTCATCCATTTTGTTAAGGTTTGTAACGAAGTAATGCCTTCTGCTAAATTCCCTACTCTTAATTTTTTATTTCCAACTTCATGCCAGCATTTAAATAAATCACCGTAGGCATCCACAACAAAAGAGTTATTATCTACAGCTTGACAAACCCAACCACCACGATTTTTAGGATAAAGATTTCCCATATTGAAGCCAATCTTATCAGCGTATTCAATCAAATCTGTCTCCCATTTTGCAAACTCCCTTGTTACTAGACAGGATTCACTAATAGATTGACAAACGTCATTGTATGCCCCTACTGGAGCAAAATACACGGAAACTTTGTTGTTTAATCCTTGATTCATTAGAATAGGAAAAAGCTTATACACATCTGCAACGTTTTCTTTTGAAACATTTACACGAATTCCGACTTGTATAATATCTTGTATTTCTTTAATATTATTTAAAATTTTATTGAAAGAACCTTGCTTATTTCTTAAGATTCTAGTCACATCATGCGTCTCTGGGCCACCGTCCAATGTGATTTGTACATATTTAACGTTATTCTCTTGGACTAAATGTTCTGCAATTTTTCTATTAAGTAAATATCCATTTGAAACCATTTTAGCTCTAAATTGAATATTTTTTTCTTTGCATATTGTTAATATATACTTTGACATTCTATCTATAAGATCTTTTTTTAATAATGGTTCACCACCATACCACGTAACAGAAAATTCAGTCTTATTTCTTAAGTTATTTTGAATGAATTTTTTCAAATCTTCTTCTTTTTGTCCCTCAATATATTCATCTACATGATTTTCATAACAATATGGACATCGAAAATTGCATTGTAATGTAGTTGCTATGGTTAAACCTAAATATTCACTTCCAAAACGGCTCTTATTAGTTAAATAGTGGTAAACACCGTATTCATCTAAAGAATTTTCTACTATAAAACCAGCCCTAGTTAATTCTTCTAAATGTAAATTAGGAATCTCATTATAATCTCTTTTGCTAATTTTTTTTATAGTATCCTTATATTCATCAGAAATTTTAACAAACGCTCCTGTATGGCTATTATATAGAAAATTAATATTATCTTTTTTAAAAGGTACATTAAATTGTGATACCTTATACAAAATTATTCCTCCATTCTATTCATATACATATTACTAAATTGATACAATTCCGTATGTCTTGTAATATTAATTAATTGTTAAAATCTATTTTTCACTAATAACTTAACACAGGAATAATAGCAATTGAATTGAGAATATATATACTGAATGTTTAGTATAGATATATAAACCTATAATGATAGTGTAAATATTTTTTCTATTGGATTATATTGCTACATTTTTAGAAGCGGCAAATAAAGAGAATGAGTCAGAAAAGCCTAAGGAATCTATAGTAAAATCAGGTAACTTGCTTTGCAAGTCACCTGTTAATCTTTTAATAAAGAATAAAAAATCCCTAACCATTGTTTTGGATATTGTTAGGGATTTTTTCTATTTATATTTTGTATTAAACCAAGTTCTCAGCAAATTAAAGATCGCATGATTTTACAAAACAAAAATATGTTGTGGTTCGTATGAAAGGATAAAATTTTCATTTTTGGAGTATTAACTTTTGTTAACTTGATAGCGATGTGGTGCTTCCACTATTTAAAGTGAAAATCAATAGGTAATATATTCGTTCGGTTAACATGTGGAAAATGAATTTATACATAAAAAAGAATCCTACTATTAAGCAGGATTTGACATGGGATATTTTATCGTCGAGAAATGCAGTTATTCTTGATTTTATAATAATATAAATGTGCAAGGTTTACAATCATTATTTACACCTGTAAATACATTATTAGGATGCTCACGTGCATCTATTTCTTCTACCTGAACACTCTCGATTTTCTTCATACAGTAATTCCTTTCAATTTTTTCTTCAGGTTAAATTCAGATTATGCTTTATTCCAATCTTCTCGAATATCTTCATCAGAAGGATGTAGGTACAAATTCATTGTTGTTTGAATTTGAGAATGTCCTAATCGTTCTTGCACTTGCTTAATATCCTTGGTTTTCTGGTAGAAAATTGTAGCGTGTGTATGACGAAATAGGTGCGGATGTAGGTTTCCCTGTTTTCTTTTTTAAACGCTTAAATAGAGACTCAACGTTCCAATATTCCATTGGTTTCCCCACATCTTTTCCTCTTAATTTTACAAAAACAAAGTTTGAATCAAATTCTAATTCATCAAGCACTTCATACAAGTAATCACCATATAAATCCATTAAGGATTGCGATACATAAATTTCACGTTCTCCAGTTTTTAACATTGCACTGTTTTCTAATGCCCTCGTTCTACTAAACGAATCCGATGACCTTTTTGATGGTCATAAACAAAATCCTCCATGAAAAGAGCGAGAGCTTCTCCAATACGCAATCCCGTTTCAAATAACAATTGAATTAAGAACTTATCTCTTATATTAGTGGTTACTTGTAATACTTGTTGTACTTGTTGTACTTGTTG
>NZ_JXIS01000244.1:0-301 GCF_000836715.1 Bacillus sp. L_1B0_5
CGTTTGTCCATTATTTGCACCAGAACCGCAAATAGAATACACAACGAAAACCATAGAACTTTTCCCAGATACAGATCAAGTTCGTGTTGATATAAGCGAAACGGAAGAGATGTTTAAAGTAGAAAGTGTAGAGTTAATTTGTAAAGAAGAGTAAATTATTGGTTCTAATTTTTAAAGACCTAAAAGGTAAAAAACGGAAGCTGCTAATAATTGTTATAATTCTATATACATGGTAAAGGCGAGGTTTAATTGAAGACTTCGCCTTTTTTATAGAAGGGGCACGGCAACATCGCCATCAAGC
>NZ_JXIS01000245.1:0-1994 GCF_000836715.1 Bacillus sp. L_1B0_5
ATTTGTATTCTTCACTTATATTTCTGTGGGGATATATTCTCTATTAAACTTTATTAGGTTATTTAAGAAAGAAGCAAATCATAAAAAAACAGCTCATTAAGAGCTGTTTTTTTATGATTCCTGTTCAATAAGATTGTTTTTTCTAATTTTATTAAGCATTTTTTTTGAGTACATTGTTTGTAAAATGATAAATAATCCACTTATAATCCAATATAATGGTAATGCTGCAGGAGTATTCAAGCATAGAGTAAACATAATAATAGGTGTTACAAAACCTATATAGGCCTCACCATACATGCCCATCAACTTAAGGATGGATACAAAACCAAATATTGTTCATTTGAACTAAAATCTCCCCAAATGGAGGGATTTATTAAAAATAAGCACGCAAAATAAACCCTAACGGGTTTCATTTTTTTCTTATGCAGCTTTCTTTTGCTTGCTGCATCCACTATACTCATAGATAACACCCATGATATCAAAGACTGTTTTCTTCTCGTATCGATGAGATTTCCGTCCGTTTTGTTGTAGAAGGTGGAACAGGCGGGTTAGAAGCTTTGTTATCTCTTGGGTGTTTTGTATGGATTGATAGAGGAGAAATAGATGGTCCTGAATCATTCCAATTGCTTTATATTCACTTAATTCTTTTTTCTTCTTCTGTAATAAAAGTTGACGCATTTTAAACATAGTAGAAGAACATAAGAAAATAGCGATCAGTTTCCCGTATAAATGGCACTCTATTCTTTCTTGTTTGACAGTGCGACAATGATCTATATCAAATAATGATTTCCACGTTTTAAAAACAATTTCTATCTGCCAGCGTAATGTATACAATTCATGTACTTGTTCCATCGGAACCCATTCCCAAGGTGCATTTGTCACATACACATTTAATCCTGCTACTAATTTACTTTTCTCTGAATAGGTTCTGTGTTTCGACTTTTCTTTTTCTGCAATTTTTTTCAGGCGTTTTTGTAATTGTGCTGCTGTTAAACGATGAAAAACGAGACGTGAAAATAACTGCTGTTTATCTCCAATATAAGCTTGCTGGTATTCTATTGTTTCACCTGGTTGGAGTTGATTCAAAATTTGTATGACATTGATTTGTATGTATTCTGATTGTTTTTTAATGGCACCATTTTTAAAATATTCCGGACTTGGATTTTTTACATATACGTTCGTATTTAACTTTAACCTCGAAATATAATATGTCCCCCGTTGATCCATTTGATCTAAATCTTCTAATGAGAAATACCCTAAATCACGAATACATAAATCGCCTGGTCGTAACGTATCTAAACATTCTGTTCCAAATGTTTTATCATTATTTTTTCCAGGGCCCACTTGAAAATTGAAAAATTGGCCACTATGTAAATCATATTCTAATTGAATTTTGATTCCAGCTGTTTGCGCACAACCACCTGAACCAGGATATATATGTTCCAAAGTATGAGGTACCTGAAACATGGTGGCATCCATGATACGAATGCGTTTAAAATGGGAAAGAAGTTGATTAGAAATGTAAGTTTGCTCACAGATTTTTTGTTGTAACAACAAAGAAAAGACATGTTTTAAAAATAACACTGATTTTTCATTAAATCGTTTATTTAAGCCCTCCGGGCTAAGTACAGTACCTGTAACTGCGTGAAGCCTACTACATAATCGTACTAAAGGATCACTGGCCACTCTTTGGCTAATCCAAATACAAATGGTAGCTAAATCTGATCCCGAAAATTTGCGTTTTCTCTTTACAAACTTCATCTCTCTTGCCAGTTCTTCCAAAAATTCAGGTGTGATATAGCGCTGTAATTCTTCTACAAATGGTTGTAACTCCTCTTGAATCGAGAGATTCATAAAAAAACGTCACCCTTTCTCATTTATATTATGTAAGAAAGAATAACGTTTTTTGGTACTTGGGGGTAGTGAAAATTCTTAAGTTGATGGGCATGTATGGTGAGGCCTAATATACACCAATTAATATAGGGAGTTGTATT
>NZ_JXIS01000246.1:0-1996 GCF_000836715.1 Bacillus sp. L_1B0_5
GGCGGTTGTACTTGTGTCCTTGGACATAGCTTGATATTCAGCACGTAACATAGCTGTACGTTTCTTGGCTGCTTCCATTTGAATTTCAAGCTTCTTCTTTTCAGCAAGAAGTTTATCAGTCATTGTCGCATCTTGGCCCATTGCTGCAATATGATTTTTATATTCTTTCGCTGCATTATTCATAACCATATTGATTTGTTTCAATGTATTTGCATACTGAACTTGGCCATCCATTTTAAAATTAAGAACAACGTTTCTTTCTTTACTATTCCCAGGCATTTTCTCACCTCATTTCTTATAGGAATGGTGTTTGATCTAGCGTGTAGATTTGTTTCGTTTTCTGCTCATGTAATGCATCCGGATTGTTGTATCTGAGATGCATAATGAATTGTTTTAAAAAATGCGCAGGTGTTATTTTCCAAAAGTCATTCATACTTAAACCAAGCAACGTATTACCAACATAAAAATAAAAATCCCAGTCCAATTCGGACTGAGGTTCCTCGTTTTTAGTCAGTATGTTTTTTACTTTTTTTCTTGCTTGAGCTTCTCCATATCGGAATGTTGGAAGTTTTGATTGTTAAAAATGTTAAATACCACTTTAAAAATATCAGGTAAATCATAAAGCGGAATTGAATTTTTCACTTCTGTTGGTGTACACTCAGTACCTCCACTACGCATCATCGCGTAAATTAAAGATCGCATCAATTTCGCTTCATTTTCCCCTAAGCTAAATTGTTCTTTTGCCAACATTTCATTCATATCTTTTTCAAACTCATGATATGGTTTCCCATAAGATTCTTCCACATAAGGAAATGATTCAAATGTAAAAATAACAGGGATATCAACACCCTGTATTTTGATTTTATTTAAATTTATATTAACGTTCACTAAATCACTTAAACGTGCCATAATTACCCTCCTTATTTACCTGTTTGAGTCGTTCCACCTAGCTGCGCTAGTTGAGATTCATCACAAATCACTTGCTTTAGGAAATCTTCAGCTTTAATTCCTTTCGCTTCTGGATCACCAGTATCCAATTCTGCTTGTGTTACATCATTAAATAACAATGGATCTGCTGTAATTGTGTAAGCAATGTCATCCACAGTCATTTCATCACCTTGTGTTTTCCAAGATTCCTCTATTGGAGCAACCGTACATTTTGGATACCAACGTAATATTTTTGTTCCATCATTTAAAGGGAATACAACACCTACTGCGAACTTGGGATACGCCTTTGCCTTCGCTGTTTCAAAAGACACACCTTTTTTACGTGTTTTTGCAAAGATTTTATCTTTTACTTCACGATTTAGACCAGCAAGATTAAAAGCTAATCCAAACGCTGTATTTTTGACAATGTTAATAATTTTTTTGTTAGATGCCCACTTTGTAAAATTAGTAGAAGTAGTGGAAATCGTTAGATCAGAAATATTCGTTTGTCTATAAACGATATCCTCATAAGTTGGTAGTGCACTAGAAGTTTCATTTCCCTTCATCAAGCAAAGATATAAATCTTCGATCCCTACGGAATATTGAATTTCTTTATTTTCAATTGTCATGTATATCATCCTCACATTCTATCAATTATTTTTTGTGCCATAATATCAGCAATTTTATCCCCTTCTGCATCGAAGGTATTCTGAACAAAGTGTTTTCCTTTCACACGCCCCTTACCTTTTGCTTTTTTGTGGCCATGTTCAACTAAATACCAATACCAAGCTTCATCTTTAAATTCCACAGATACACGATCATCTTTCACAACAACCTTTAGGCTATCCCTTAAATGTGTCCGCTTGTTTTTATTGGATGCTTTGATTTTTGGTTTTAATTTACTAGCAAAATACTTGGCTGCTTCATCTAACACATCCAAACTTACTTTTTTATTCACCCGTAATAGCGTATTAATATCTTCTAAAGCTTCAGCAAAGCCATTGTTATTTGAAGCCATTACTGGATACACCTCACATACGTGATAAACTGCGTGATAGTGTCGTCATTC
>NZ_JXIS01000247.1:0-229 GCF_000836715.1 Bacillus sp. L_1B0_5
TTTTATCATTTTAGCCAAGAAGACTCCTTCCTCTAGGAGCGTGAAGGGTCACAGCCCAGTGAGTAGGTGGGAGATGAATTGGCTTCGAACAAGGGATGGCAGGAAGCTATCTTAATTGTTCGACATACAGAAAGTGTTACGCCACTACCTATCGAATATACGTTTGGTGTATAATAGTCATATACCGAAATGGGGGTGAATTAAATAATGATGAATAAAGCCTATAAGT
>NZ_JXIS01000248.1:0-302 GCF_000836715.1 Bacillus sp. L_1B0_5
GGTTCAAATCCTGTCTTCCCGATATTCAAAAAAACATGGGGCCTTAGCTCAGCTGGGAGAGCGCCTGCCTTGCACGCAGGAGGTCAGCGGTTCGATCCCGCTAGGCTCCACTTTATTTAATATATGTCTCGGAGGTATACCCAAGTTCGGCTGAAGGGATCGGTCTTGAAAACCGACAGGCGGCGAGAGTCGCGCGGGGGTTCGAATCCCTCTACCTCCTCCATTTTTTTTATGATTTAGACATATAATAATAAAATATTTATTTTTTCCTTCATGGAGGTATACCCAAGTTCGGCTGAAGG
>NZ_JXIS01000249.1:0-206 GCF_000836715.1 Bacillus sp. L_1B0_5
ACAGAAATATAAGTGAAGAATACAAATGACACTAGCCATAGCCATTGTCTTCGTTTAAACGCCATAATTATTCCCCAGATAGCCACTACAAAAGATAAACCACCTGCTATATTTACCAAAACAGGCATTTCACCAAGAGGAATAAGCGAAGACACTCCATTTTGTACTCTTGAGGAAGCATCTTCAGAATACCCTGGCATCCCTAT